>JAOZQY010000001.1:119600-136205 GCA_029931975.1 Bacteroidales bacterium
TCACTTTTCTTTTCGCCGGAGCAGTCACTTTTCTTTTTGCCGGAGCAATCACTTTTCTTTTTGCCGGAGCAATTGCTGGTTTTGGTGGCTTCCTTTGATGTTTCTTTTTTTGCTTCACTTTTCTCACTCTTGGC
Organism: Bacteroidales bacterium; assembly: GCA_029931975.1. GTDB lineage: Bacteria > Bacteroidota > Bacteroidia > Bacteroidales. Next base: position 119,735 of record JAOZQY010000001.1, read on the forward strand.
CTTTTTCTTTGGATCGTCGTCCTGGAGAGAGATCACCTTGAGTGCATTGTTACTGGTTGCTATTGCTGGAACGCTGATGCCTCCGATGAAGAGGGCCAGTGCTAAAATGGCTAATGTTTTTTTCATTTTTCCCTGTTTTTATGTTTAACAAACGCAATATAACAGATCAAGTCAAGGACTTCTGTTAAAACGATGTTAAAAAAGAGTTACAGGTCTTTTATTGGAAGCGGGCGATGGGAGTGATACCACCCATGACTTTCTGACCAGGCACCACAAGGATCCTGGCATTCAGGGGAAGGAAGAGATCTGCCCGGGAGCCGAATTTAATAAAGCCCATCTCCTTTCCCTGAATGGCCGATTCTCCTGTTTTGGCATAGCAGCAGATTCTGCGTGCCACATACCCGGCGATCTGTCTTACCAGGATTCGATCATAAGGAGTTTCAAGTCCCACGGAGTTTCTCTCATTAAGCGTTGAGGATTTGGGATGCCGGGCAAGCAGGTAGCGCCCGGGGTGGTATTTTTGATAGGCGATTTTTCCACTTACAGGGAAATAGTTTATATGAACATCATGAATGCTCATAAAGATGGATACCTGTCTGCAGGGGCCTTCCAGGTACTCTTCCTGGTGCATTTCTTCAATTACCACAACTTTGCCGTCTGCCGGAGCAACAATGGTTCTATCCTCCTGGAAGGGCCGTCTGGACGGCACACGGAAAAATCGAAATACCAGGATCATTACAAGCAGTGAAACGGCTGTGACCATGTAATTAACCTGATAGGGGAGAAAAAGGAAAGAAAGGATGACCAGTGCCAGTAAAAATAGGAAGGAAATCAGAACGATCCATCTTCCTTCACGGTGTATTTTAATCATTGGAAAATTTTTATGACGATAATAAGAATCATAACAGCCGGGGCAACCAGGAAAAGAGAGTCGAATCGATCCAGGATCCCACCATGCCCAGGCAAAAGTTCCCCGGAATTCTTTACCTTCACGCTTCTTTTTAAACCTGATTCAAGCAGGTCACCTGCCAGTCCAAGCGTACTGACAAGCATAGAAATACCTATCCAGACGAAAGGACTGTATAATCCGGAAAAATTCCATAAGATGCATCCGGTTAGGAGGGTGATGAGAAATCCCCCGGTAAATCCTTCCCAGGTTTTTCCAGGAGAGAGCACAGGTGTCATCTTATGCCTGCCCAGAAGGGAACCAGTAAAATATGCAAAAGTATCATTGATCCATACCAGGGCTATAACAGACAGCGGTATCTGGAACTGATATCCCGGCTCTTCGTCCAGCCATCCCAACAGAAAAAAGCTGGACAGGGGGATGGCAAGCCAGAGAAATGCCAGCGTGCCTGATAGTGTTATCCCTCCTCTTAAGGCTGTTAGCAACCAGAGGGCAGGGGGAAGAAGTAAGCAGAACAAGCTCAACTTATATTGAAAAACACCATATATGATGGGAAAAAAAAGAGCCCCGGGGATGGCCCTGAGCCAGTGAATGGTGAGATTCCTCTTTTTCAGAAGTGAGAACAACTCTTTCACCCCAAAGAGATAGATCAAGAGAAGTGCGCTGGAAAAGGTAATAGGCCCCATTACTATTGCGCCTGTTACCAATACCACCAGGGTGATCCCCGTCAGAGTACGTAGTAGCAGTTCTTTCACCTGTAGTCAAATTCCTGGATAAGCATCTTGGCCCTGATCACATCATCGCGGTTCACATAGAGCTCGACAGCTCCAAATTTATATGCAGAATCCTGTTTGTTTATCAGGAACGATTTGATATTATGATCGGCCAGCATCTGTCTGGCCATCTCTGCCTGGTAAGGTTGTCCGGTAGAGAAAATAAGAACCAGATTGGCTTCCATGACTATGCTTCTGTGGGTTTATCCTTTTTAGCTTTCTTTTCAACTTTCTTTGTAAGTTCCTCTGATTTTGTCCACTGACGTTTCCCGAAAATCACTTCCAGATCATCACTGAATATCACCTCCTTTTCGAGCAGGATGTCGGCCAGTTGTTTCAATCCTTTCTTGTTCTTCTTCAGGATGTCCTTGGCCCTTTCATATTGTATGTCAATCAGGCTCTTTACTTCATCATCGATGGCCTCAGCAGTCTTTTCGCTATAAGGTTTATTAAAAGCATATTCCTGCTGACCGCTGGAGTCATAAAAGCTAAGGTTCCCTATTTTATCGCTCATGCCAAAATAGGAGATCATGGCGTATGCCTGTTTAGTAACCCGTTCCAAGTCGTTCAACGCACCTGTGGATATTCTGCCGAAAGTAACATCTTCGGAGGCTCTCCCACCCAGGGTAGCACACATCTCATCAAGCAGCTGTTCGGTAGTTGTAATTTGTCGTTCTTCCGGCAGATACCAGGCTGCACCAAGAGCCCTTCCCCGGGGGATAATGGTTACCTTAACAAGTGGATTTGCATGTTCACAGAGCCAGCTTATGGTAGCATGTCCGGCTTCGTGAAAAGCAATGGTCCGCTTTTCTTCTTCTTTAATAATCTTGTTTTTCTTTTCGAGTCCGCCGATAATCCTGTCCACTGCATCCAGGAAATCTTGTTTTTCAACGGTCTTTTTATTCTGTCGTGCTGCAATCAGTGCTGATTCATTACATACATTGGCAATATCTGCTCCTGAAAAACCAGGGGTCTGTTTGGCCAGGAAATCCACATCAACCGTTTTATTAACCTTAATGGGTTTGATATGCACCTCAAAAATAGCCCGGCGTTCGTTCAGGTCGGGAAGCTCCACATGAATCTGGCGGTCGAATCTCCCGGCTCTCAGCAATGCTTTGTCCAGAACATCGGCCCTGTTGGTGGCAGCCAGGATAATCACCCCGCTGTTACTTCCAAAGCCATCCATTTCAGTGAGCAACTGGTTCAGTGTATTTTCTCTTTCATCATTGGAACCAAAATTTGGGTTCCGGCCACGGGCACGACCCACAGCATCGATCTCATCAATAAAGACAATACATGGAGCTTTTTCTTTGGCCTGTTTAAAGAGGTCTCTTACCCTGGAAGCCCCAACGCCCACAAACATCTCTACAAAATCGGAACCCGACATGGAAAAGAAAGGTACGCTGGCCTCTCCTGCAACAGCCTTGGCCAGCAATGTTTTTCCAGTTCCAGGAGGTCCTACCAGTAAGGCGCCTTTGGGGATCTTTCCTCCCAGATCTGTGTATTTTTTTGGATTTTTCAGGAATTCGACAATCTCTCTGATCTCAACCTTTGCCTCTTCAAGTCCGGCCACATCATGAAAATCAACTTTCACACTGGTCTCCTTATCAAAGATCTGGGCTTTGGATTTTCCAACACTGAAGATATTGCCTGCGCCGCCTCCGCCGCCTCCGCCCATACGGCGAAGCATATAGATCCAGATGCCCATAATCAACAGGAAGGGGATCACCCATAACATGATTTCACCCATGTAGTTTCTACGGGTAAGGGTGGTATAGGAGGGACGGTTATCGGCAGGTAATTCATTCATTACCCTGTTAAGTTCTCCCACGAAAACATCCTGACTGATAATGGTGAAATAGTACTGGGGTACAGCCTGCCCAAGCATTGAATTGGACTTATTGGATTTGACATCCTCATAACGGGCATCGCTCAAGCGTTCCGGTTTGATGTAGATTTCGACTTTCTCCTTGTTAACAATGATAATCTTTTCAACATCGCCCTGTTTTAGAATCTGGAAAAAACTATTGGAATCGATCTCTTTCAAATTCTTTCCTGAACCAAGAAATTGAAGGCCTATCATTGCAAGGAGAATGATCCCGATAATCCAATAGGAATTAAATTTGGGCTTGCCGGGTACGCCGGGTTTATTTCCGGGTTTGCTCCCAAAATTACCTCCAGGAAAGTTGCCGGGATTATTTTTTTTATCTGCCATAATGTTTTTTTAGCTTTTTTCTGTCACCCTGGTAATTTTACCATCTGCCCACAACTCTTCAAGTCTGTAGAATGATCTGTATTCTTCCTGGAACACGTGAACCAGGATATCAAAGTAATCAAGTAGTACCCACTGGTTGTTTTGCATCCCTTCCACGTGATGTGCCCTGATACTGGCTTCTTCTTTCAGCTTTTTTTCAATGGATTCTGCAATGGCACTAACCTGTGTGGTAGATTCTCCGTGACAGATGATAAAAAAGTCGCAGATGGAATTTTCAACTTCGGTAAGATCAATGGACACAATTTGGTGTCCCTTCTTTTCCCTGATTGCATCAAGGATTATTTTCCTCTTTTCCTCCATCCGGATTTTTATTAACAAAGGTAAGCAATTTAGCCGTTAACAATTAAGTGGCTAAATTGCGAATTACAGTAGCTATCTTGTCAAAAATTGTACCATGAGAGACAGTTGGATCAAACATGACAGCCTAACATCGACAAATAGTTGTCTTTCTGCTCTCATGAAGGGGGAAGCATTGAAAGAGGGGGCGGTAGTTATTGCTGATTACCAGGATGGTGGAAGGGGGTTGGGTGATCATTCCTGGTCCAGCAACAGAGGTGAGAATCTTCTGATGAGCATGCTGCTATTTCCTGCATTTTTGTCAGCATCGGAGCAATTTCATCTTTCCCGCATGGCTTCTCTTGCTCTTTGCGATGTTCTTGAAGCCCTGGATGCCGACCCTGTGATCAAGTGGCCCAATGATATTCTCACCACCCAGGGAAAGATTGCGGGCATCCTGATCGAACATGGAATAACAGCAGATAGCATTTCTCATACAATAATTGGCATTGGTTTAAATCTGAACCAGACTGAATTTCCCCTGTTTCAGACACCAGCCAGCTCGCTCTTCATGGAGACCGGAAAGAAAGTGGAAGTTATGGAGGTGGCAGAGCAGATTGAAGATGCTTTGATGCTCTGGTATCGCGAGTTAAAGGAGGGACATAAAGTGCTTCTTGAAGAGCATTACCTGGATCGTCTTTACTGGGCAGGGGTCCCTGCAGTTTTCAGGGCAGGCAATGAGGTTTTTGAAGGGTGCATAAGAGGGGTTACTAATTTTGGAGAATTAAAGGTGGAATGTGAAGGAAAAATCCGGGTCTTTGCTCACGGAGAAATCAGCATGAAACTGTAGGACTGTTACAAATCAGCTTGGGAAATCGTAAGATTCCATCTTGTTTATAATTCCATCTGCAAGTTTCTTCAGCGGAAGCTTGATCATGGGTAAAAGCATTTTATTGACAAGGGGTTCGATGGTGATCTTTATCCTTGTGTCGTCAGGGGCCACTTTTTTCAGCTGGATCCATATGTTGAACTGGTAAGAGGAGAATTCCGGATCGGAACTCATCTTGACCAGTGAAAAAGGCTTCTTTTCAATGATCATCAGGCCGGTGCGACCCAGCGGGTCCACCTGGAAACTACACTTTTCTTCCGAGGCCTCCCATCCCGACACCTTATCTGCGGGGAGCAGTTCCTTAAAGTTGTGAAAATTACTTATAAATGTAAAGATTTTCTGGTCGCTATGGGCCGATTTTCCTATTCTACTCTCAATCTTCATTATGTTTCTACTATTATTTCCCCTGCCATGCGGCAGGATCTTCCCTCCACTGCTTTAACATTTCTACCTGATCCTGTTGAATAGCATCTGAGGCCAGCGCTGTCTCTATAAGCACATGGTAATTAGTAAGGGTGTGCAGTTCCACCCCTGCCTTTCTGAAATTGTCAATTGCCACTTCAAAGCCATAGGAGAAGATGGCGACCATTCCAAGAACATTTGCGCCGGCCAGCCTCAGGGCATCCACTGCTTTCAATGAACTTCCCCCGGTACTGATAAGGTCCTCTACGACCACCACCTTTTGTCCGGATGAAAGTCTTCCCTCGATAAGGTTCTGGCGGCCGTGCTCCTTGGCAGATGGCCTAACATATACAAAGGGAAGGTGCATGATATCGGCAACCAGGGCACCCTGGGCAATCGCTCCTGTGGCCACTCCTGCAATCAGCTCAGGCGCATCAAAACATTTATGTATAGTTGTCCGGAACGCTTCTTTGATGTAGTTTCTGATTTCTGGATAAGAAAGGCTTACCCGGTTATCGCAATAGATGGGTGAACGCCAGCCTGATGCCCAGGTAAAGGGATTTGATGGTGCAAGGATGATGGCCTTACTTTCCAGCAGGTGACTGGCTGTTTTGCTCTCTATTTCTCCCATCTGACAAATGTATAAAGATTTTTATTTTCTTCCCGTGAAGAAATTTATTATAATTTTAACGACTATGGCTTTACAAGAGGAATTAAAAACACAGGGCGACTTTCTATTCAAAAACAGATCCTATCTGCCCTTGATTATTTTGGGTATAGGCCTGGCTGTTTTTGTGCATACGAAATATCATGAAATCGATAACCCGGATAGCTGGTTTTCAGAAGTATTTGCATATATCTGTTTGGTTGTCAGTTTATTTGGATTGTTTATACGAGTGGTCACAGTTGGGCATACACCAAAAAACACTTCGGGTCGCAACACTAAAGCCGGGCAGGTTGCCGATGAGCTGAACACCTCTGGAATTTATTCAACTCTCCGGCATCCCCTTTACCTGGGCAACTTTTTTATGTGGCTCGGTGTGGCAATGTTAACCGAAAATACGTGGTTCATTTTTGCTTTTATTGTGTTTTATGCTTTCTATTACGAGCGTATCATGTATGCGGAAGAAGCTTTTTTACGAAGTAAATTCGGCATTTCATATCTGGAATGGGCTGAACATACCCCGGCTATTATACCTTCATTTAAGCTTTACATTAAGGCGAAATATCCTTTTAGCATCAAGAAGGTGTTGAAGAAGGAAAAAAATGGCTTATGGGCTGTGTTTTTGCTCTTTTGGATTTTTGACCTGGCAGCTACTTTTATTGAAAATGAAAGATTTGAGATGGAACTTACGTTCTGGTTTTATGCAGCGATAAGCTCAACTGTACTATATATAGTTTTAAAGGTGATGAAGAAGCTTAGGCTTCTTAATGAGACCAATTGATAATCAATGTATAAAGTTTTTTTCAACCATAGGACTGTATTTTTTGGAGATGATTTCTCCAGGGCATTTACTAAGCACAGTGGTCTTTTCTATAAATACAATAATTTTCATGAATTGAATGAACTGGTCGGTATGTTTGGTGCATTGAACCAGATTAACAATCTATATATTTTGCATGATGATATTGTTTTGTTATTTGAAGAGTTCAAGGCCTGTTTCAGAAATATTGAAGCTGGAGGAGGTGTGGTTTTTAACGAGCAGGGTGAGTTCCTGATGATCTATCGAAACGGGATCTGGGACCTGCCCAAAGGGAAATTAGAGAAGGGTGAAGATTTTCAGATGGCAGCACTTCGGGAGGTGGAGGAGGAGACTGGCCTGCATGAGATTCAGTTGGTTCAGCCACTTATGTCAACCTATCACACCTATAAGTTGAAGAAGAAGATGGTGTTGAAAAAAACCAAGTGGTTCGAAATGCGTTATCGAGGGAGCGAGGCACCCCTTTTACAGGCTGAAGAGGGGATTAGCGATTACAGGTGGGTCACTCCCGGAGAAACAGGATTTATCAGGGAAAACACTTACGCCAGTATTCTGGATGTTCTTTATATAAAGGAACTACTCTGATCAGATTTCACCACGTGAACGCATAATGCGGAACAGTTGTTGTTCAAATCCTTCCGATGGTAGTGTGGCTGGAGAGAGTAGTAGTAAGCCATTCCTGTCAATCAGGTAAGCCGTGGGATACGCCCTAACCATATAGTCATTCATAATGTCTGGTTGCCCTTCATAATGGAGCACTTTCCATGTGTATCCGTTTCGTTGCATGAAATTTTTTAACTTCCCCCGTTCCTCCGATACCATCACAGTGATCACATTCAGGTAAGCCGCATGTTTTTCCATGAAAGACTGGAGAAAGGGGTATTCCATCATACAGCCGTAATGATCCGTTGTACCAAAGAAAAGGAAGGTATATTTGCCTTTAAAATCGTCCAGCGAGCATAGATTTCCTTCCAGATCCTCCAGTGACATGTCCGGTGGAGTATGTCCGATGACCAGGCTTGATAGTTTCTGCTTCAGCTGTGCAGCATAAACACCAAACTCTGGAACGATGGGATTTTGTGCCATGGAATCGAGCATGATCAGGATGGCTTCCTTGTGATAATCGCCCCTGTAGAACAGTTCGGAAAATTCCTTAAGCAGGATCATTTCGGCAAGCGAATCACTCCATACTGCGGGGTGATTTAAAATAAGCTCCCGAACCTTACGGTAATCCTGGTCCCGGTTAATAAGTCTTTTTAGTTCTGTTCCTTCCGGGCTGTCTGAATAGTAAAAAATGAAATCTTTAAACATGGCCCTGAAGAGCTCAATAAATCCTGGGTGCCATTCCATCACTGTTGGCCCAAGGTAATCCCTGCTTAATGTGGCCAGTGACGTTTTACCTTCATTGAGATTCAACACACCGTACCTGAACCGGCGGTAGTCCGAAAAAAATCGGGAACTATCTTTTTCGAAGGGTATCTCCAGCTGCAGAATCAATGAATCGATGGAGGAGTTCTTTCCATTTCTTCTGTTCCCTAAAACCTCTCTGTTAGCAATAGCAAACAGAGAGTCGAAGCGGGCGATACTGCGGTTTACATCCTGTGAACCATCTAAAAGCTCTCCAGTGCTTAGTGAGGTACGGGAACTGATGGAAAGAGGCAGTGAAACGGGTTCATAAAAGGGAGATATCCGCTGGTCCCACTTTCTCTCTACATAATCAGGAAGGATGAGCTCGTAATGATATCCTGGCTCCATATAGAGGTAGGCCTGGTAGATCCCGGTTTCGAATTGCACGACTCTTGGCGATGAAAGTGGAACAAGTTGTTCAAATTCTCCCTCATCGCTGCATACAAGACTGGCCGAAAACTCATAGACGGTAATGAAAGGGTTCCATGCAATGCTTGTATGGATGGTCTTGCCGGAATAAGTGGGCGAGATGGCATGTACCGATGCAGACTGGGCCAGGATGTCGGCACAATGCCATACCAGCAGGGAGCTTATTAATACCAGGCGAAGCATCAGAGATATTCATTAATGTCCACAGCTGTTGGCAGGAATTGGGAAGCATCGCCCCCGTTTCGGATGATGTCCCGGATGATGGTTGAGTTGACGGGAGTATGTTCAGGTGTGGTCAGCAGGAATATGGACTCAACGGAAGGAAGCATCTTTTTATTTATCTGGGCGATGGCCCTTTCATATTCAAAGTCGGCTGCTGTCCGGATTCCCCGGAGCATATGCGTGGCCCGCATTTTTTTGCAGTAATCAACTGTTAATCCTTCGAAAAAGTCAGCACTTACCCTGTCGTTGTTAGCAAAGATCTTGTTAACCATCTCAACCCTGGCTTCAATGTTAAGTAGAGCTTGTTTGGTTGAATGAACACCGATGGCTACGATGATCTGATCGAAGAGACCTAGGCCACGGAGTACTATATTTTCATGACCCACGGTAAAAGGATCAAATGATCCGGGAAAGACAGCAATTTTTTCCATCTGCTTTTTAATCAAAGTTAGTGTTTTAGTTGATTTCTTTTTTCTTGTTTGCACTTACAAATAGTACATTCCCCAGCTTGTTGTAAGCTGTGAAGAGTTTGTACCCTTCCGTGCTTAGCTGCTCATGACGGAAACCAATAACAGTGAGATCTGCATCGGCCGATACCTCCCCGATGATCTCCCTGGTTCCTTTATCTCCATCGGCACTGATCAGGCTGATATTGGCAAGTGATATGGGAAGACGGCCTTCCTTGATAAGTTGTTTCAGTTCCTCTTTTCTTCGTGTGACCGCCTCTGGCTGATGAAGGGCAAAAATCTTTATTATCCCATCTTTCCATTCAGGATGCCCCATGATGATATATCCCAGCAGGATCATCAGGTTGGCATTGTCAAAATCTGCCGGGGTGATCCAGATATGAATCTGTTTCTTGTATCCAAATCCTTTGTATGAGGTGCTGAGAATACACAGGTCAAAGCCCGTGGCAAAAAGGATGTCGTGCGTGTTCAGTGCCTCCTGCAAGTCCTCCGGATTGGTTTGTGAAAATTCAAAGAGGATCATATTATTTCCCTTTCCAGAGATTCCCGATAGTTGGATCACCTGGGCAATGGCTGAAGTGTAGGAAGGGCTGATAATGGTATCCAGATATACCCGGTTTTTGCTCCCCGCTGCAAGATGTATCAGTTTGTTCAGGATTTCTTTTGATTCCTTGTTGGTATCTTCGGTCAGAAATCCCTTGATATAGTGGATGTAGGTTCCAAATCCATATTTCAGGGAGATCCACCTCAGAATATCAAATGCACTTCTGCGCATAAATGTATCCTGTGATACACAGATTGTGAAAGGGCGCCAGTGAACATCCAGGTCCTCACGGTCGGCTCTCTGGGCCAGGATCTGCAACTGCCGGCTGGCCTGGAATACCACCCCGCGAAAGAGATTAACCAGGCCTTTTTCCTGTCGCTTGTAGCTGGAGACCATGGTGTAAATACCGCCCATAACGATAAGTGAAAGAAGCGCATAGGGAGCATTCATTTTAAACATCAGCCAGAAGGATGTAATTGCGCCCAACAGGGAGATGTACCATCTCGATCTAAAGGTTGGACGGTAAGAGGGATCTGCTGCAAAGTGTTCCAGCAAGGAGATCAGGCAGATAATCCCGTAGGTGACCATGAAAAACATGGAGATGATTTGTGCCACAAAATTGATGTCTCCAAAAGCAACAAATACAAATCCTATGATGATACTGATCAGTCCCGCATTTGTGGGTTCGTTATCTTTTACCTTGCCGCGGGAGAGCCAGTTGTTCAATCCTGCCCCGGGGAACACATTGTCGCATCCCATGGCCTGGAGAGTGCGGGGGGCGACCATAATAGAGCCTAATGCTGAGGAAAGGGATGCTGCAGCCAGTCCGATGGGTATGATGGGGCCCCACAATGCAATCTTTTCCATAATCAACTGGTCAGAGGCCAAATCCTCGGGTGAAGCACTAATGGCCAGCTTATAGGCTACAAGTATATAAACCACAAATCCACCCAGTGTGGCATAGAGGGTTCCTCTGGGTATGGATTTGCTTGGATTGCGCAGATCGCCGGAGAGCCCCAGTCCGGCTATCAACCCTGTAAATGCTGGGAAAATAATGGTAAATACAAAGAAGAAATTATCCGGGTTTTGGATCTGGGCATTAAAAATAAAAGCTTGATCGGCAGAGTTGGATTTTCCAAGGAAGAAGAAGAGCAGGGAGGTAAACAATAGGGCCACGACAAAATAGAGAGCTTTCATTCCAATCTTGGCTCCTCTTGTGAGTATGATCAGGGAGAGCAGCATCATGCTGGCCAGCCCGACCCAGCGTTTATCGATCATTGGTGTATTAATCTCGTAATGAAGGTAGCGGATCAGTGGATCAAAGGCTTCGGAAAATGCAATTACATAAAAGGCAACACTGATGGCCTGACTGAGATAGAGGGTGATTCCGATGGCCGAACCAATATTGATTCCAAAGGAGCGGCTGATTATATAGTAGGCTCCTCCTCCCTGAACTTTCTGGTTGGTGGCAATCTCAGCTACAGCCATGGCGGTGGGAATGGTGACCATATGTCCCAGGAAGACAATTCCTATAACCCCTATAAACCCCAGGTGCCCAACCGCATATCCAAATCTCAAGAAGAGGATGGCCCCCAGAATCGTGGAAATGGCGGTCATAAAGACCGGCAGGGTTCCGAAGGTGGCAGTCGTTCTATGTGGATGAGAGTTTGGCATGCCAGGGGATGAAAAATAATAATGAAGATTACAAAAAAATCCTGAAACGGTAACAGAATAGTCCTGTTTTTTGTCCTTTACGGGGATTTTATAACTTGCGCTCAGAAAAGAAATATGAATCCGAAGCCTGCATGGAGGAGGTGTTGAGAATACTGGTCGTAGATGATGAACCGGAAGCCCGGGAGTTGCTTAAATATATGCTTCTGGGGAACAAGAAGGTCTCGGTGATTGGTATTGCGGGACATGTGGATGAGGCCGTACAACTGATGAACAGTGAACGGCCACACCTGGTTCTTCTGGATATACAGATGCCGGAGAAAGATGGTTTTCACTTCATTGAACAGGTACAGAAATCAGATTTTGATCCGGGGATTATTTTCGTAACAGCCTATGAGCATTATGCTATAAAGGCCATTCGTAATTCAGTTTTTGATTATATCCTGAAACCTGTGCACCAGGAGGAACTGGATGATGCCATCCAAAGATTCCGGAGAAGAGGGAGGCGGATTCATGAGCAGGATATGAATAAACTGGTAGAAGAGTTGCGAAACAGGGGGCCGGTAAGGATTAAGCTCAATACTCGTTCAGGATATGTTCTTATCGATCCTTCCGAAGTGGTCTATTGTCAGGCTGATGGTAACTACACCCATATTCAACTTTCCAGGGGCATCCGTGAGATCACTACCCAGAATCTTGGTGTCATCGAAGATATACTGGAAGGGGGACCGTTTTTTCGTGCCAGTCGTTCCTATCTGTTAAATCTGAAGTATCTTGCCAGGGTTGATCGCAAGAATTGCAACTGTGTACTTGAGTATTCGGGCGACTCTTGTTCTATCAAGATACCTCAGAAGAAAATCAAAATGCTTGAAACAGCATTTTCCATATAGAAGGTTTATCCGTCATATAAGTGGGTTCATATCTCAGAGTCCTCCCTTCACACAATAACTCAGCTTTCTCTTTACTTTCAATGCTTCTAATCATAAATTAGTGCGTAGATAGGGTCAATTTTCACTTCTAATAAGCGAACTATGGTAGAAGTATTTAATCTTGAAGGAATGTCGGTTTACAAACTCCGATCAGGGGATAAGGAGAATTTTTCTGTTGCTGAACTAGAAGGCAAAGGGTTACCATGTGGAATCTATTTTGTGAGGATTAAGAAAGCGCATGGCATAGAAACAGCCAAGCTCTTAATCTGTTAGCCGATCTTCATAGGCTGGTCCACCAGGTCGGGCAGAAGGACAAAGTCCATCAGGCCTGATATATCTCGTACGTAGGTGAAATTCAATCCTTTCCGATAGATCTCGTTGATCTCCTTTACATCCTTAATATTCTCAACTGAGATGGCTATATCGGTAATGCCAGCTCTTTTGGCGGCAAGGATTTTCTCTTTAATGCCTCCAACGGGCAATACTTTTCCCCTGAGAGTGATCTCCCCAGTCATGGCACAATTCTCTTTTACTTTCCTCTGAGTAAATGCCGAAGTGATAGAGGTCATCATGGCCACACCAGCAGAGGGTCCATCCTTAGGAATGGCTCCTTCGGGGACATGCACATGCACATTATATTTTTTAAAGATTTCCGGATCGAGGGAGAATCTCGAAGCATGCGATTTCAGGTACTCCAGGGCAAGCACTGCAGATTCTTTCATCACATCTCCCAGGTTACCTGTGAGGGTCAGCTTCCCTTCACCCTGGCTCAGGGAGGTCTCCACAAACAGGATCTCCCCACCTGTAGCGGTCCATGCCAGTCCGGTTACAACACCAGCATGGCGGTTTCCATCATATTTATCCCTGACGAATCTTGGTGGCCCCAGAATCTCTTCGGCCATCTTTTGTGAAAGGTTTTTTTCATAGCTCTCTTCAAATGCAATATGCCTGGCAATGACGCGAACCAGTTTGGCAATTTGCTTATCCAGTTGCCTTACACCCGATTCTCGTGTATAACCCTCAATGATAAATTCCAGGACAGAAGGAGAGATTGAGAACTGTTTCCGGGTCAGGCCATGATTTTCAATTTGATCCGGAATCAGGTGTCGTTTGGCAATCTGAATTTTCTCTTCCACAATATAGCCGGAAAGATCGATAATCTCCATCCTGTCAAGAAGGGCAGGGTTAATTCCGGCTGTAGTATTGGCAGTAGCAATAAACATCACCTTTGAAAGATCATAGTCCAATTCCAGGAAGTTATCGTGAAAACCACTGTTCTGTTCCGGATCAAGTACCTCCAAAAGTGCAGATTCCGGATTTCCCTGGGCGCCTCTTCCAACCTTGTCAATTTCGTCAAGAACAAAGACCGGATTGGATGATTTTACCTTTTTCAGGTTCATGATAACTCTTCCCGGCATGGCGCCAATATATGTTTTCCTGTGCCCCCTGATCTCTGCTTCATCATGGAGGCCACCCAGTGACATTCTGACATATTTTCTGTTCAGAGCTGCGGCAATTGACTTTCCAAGAGAAGTTTTTCCAACACCCGGAGGGCCTACAAGACAAAGGATGGGAGACTTCAGATCTCCTTTAAGTTTGAGAACTGCAAGGTGCTCCAGAATCCTGTCTTTCACTTTTTCCAGTCCAAAGTGGTCCTTGTCAAGGATACGGCTGGCACGTTTCAGGTTAAAATTGTCCTTTGTATATTCATTCCACGGAAGTTCAACCAGGGTCTGGATATAGTTTATCTGGACTGAATATTCGCCTGTGGCAGGATTCAACCTGAGTAGTTTGTCCAGCTCCCTTTCAAAAGCAGTTGCCACCTCCTTACTCCACTTTTTCTTTCCTCCCTTTTTTCTGAAGTCAAGGACTTCCTGGTCCTGTGGCGATCCTCCCAGTTCGTCCTGAATGGTCTTCATTTGTTGGTGCAGGAGAAACTCCCTTTGTTGTTGATCCAGGTCGCTTTTTACTTTGACCTGGATATCGTTTTTCAACTCCAGCATCTGCACCTCTTTGGAAAGGCTCTCCAGTAGAGTGAATCCGCGTTTTGCCACACTATTGGTTTCGAGCAGGTTCTGTTTCTGTTTCATGGAAAGCTCACTGTTGGAAGCAAGGAAGTTCACCAGGAAAGAGGGACTCTCAATATTTTTTACTGCAAAAGTAGCTTCTGTAGGAATATTGGAAGACAGCTTAATAATTTTAATGGACAGCTCCTTCAGGGCAGCAGCAACAGCCTTGGCTTCTCCTGCAGGTTCATCATCAGCATCTTCCAGGGGGGTGATCCTGGCTACGTGGTAAGGCTTTTCGGTAAGTATATCTTTTAGCATAAAGCGCTTCCTGCCCTGGATAATAACCGATGTGGATCCGTCGGGCATCTCCAGGATCTTCAGGATTTGTGCCACGGTACCGATCTTATAAAGATCTTCCAGTTCCGGATCTTCTATGGTACCATCCTTCTGAGCAATAGCTCCAAGGATCTTGTTTTTTTTATAAACTTCCTGTACCAGTTTCAGGGATTTGTCCCTGCCCACTGTTATGGGTATGACCACGCCTGGGAACAGCACTGTATTGCGCAATGGCAAAATTGGAAGTACATCAGGAATATTCACTTTCTTAAGGTCCTCTTCTTCCTCATGGGAGAGTAAGGGAATATATTCTGTTTCTTCGTCAATTGGGATCATCTGCTTCTCTATGCTAGTAAAACGTTGTTTTCGGTCAATCTGTCAGCTCAGGAGCTCCAAAACTGATCACACCAATATGTCAATAAGTGTGCCAGTTTTAATACACCCATATAGGGGCATTTGTTTAAATACACTGAAATCTTGTTAAATGTACCTTATGGTTACCTCCTTGAGAAATTTCTCTTCCAGCAACCGGGCCATTCGTTTCACCACCGTCCTTCTGATTTCAAGATCGATGGGCAGGTTTGGATCCTGATGTGCAATATTCACCCTTGTTCCTATGATGAAATGAATCTCATCGCTTTGTTGAACCAGTTTCACAATTCGGTCGGCTGGTCCCTTGCCCAGGGTGAATGAGGGTGAAAAATCTTTGAGGATGCGTGTTACCTTGGTGATGGTCAGGATGCCTTCTGTGACCAGATCTATCCCCTCCATAAAAGAAACCGGGGGCAGCTCCGGGTCTTCGAAGATCAGGCTGTCCTCAATCTCCACGCCCAGTTCGCGGGATATAATATCGGCTGTTGTGGCCCCACATACCACTTTCTTCCCTTTGAACGATCTTACGGTATCTCCCAGTTCCCTGTCATTCTTTTCTTCATATGGCGGGCCGGTGATGATCATCAATTTACGCGGTTTCCGGAAGTAGATACTCGCACAGCTTGTATCGTCTTTGGAATCATAGCCATCATTCCGGTGTGCCATATTCACCATTTTTGCTGCCAGTTTGGAAGCGGATATCTTGGGGCTGTTCTGAACCAGTTTAATGGCATATTCCTGCATATTGTCCCTTCCCCATCCCAGGGGATACTTATCTGTTCCCAACCCCGATTGGGTAATACCATCACTACAGAAGATGACCCGATCCTCTTTCCTGGGTTCAAACTGACAGGAGAGAATTTCTTTCCCTTTATTATTTTCACTATCAAGGGTCAGGGTCTTCCAGCCTGGATCAAAGGGCTTGCTGTCTCTTAACACTATGGTCTGGGGATTGTCGAACTCCAGGATATTGATCAGTCCCTCATGTTCAATATCCACAATGGTGAAGGTGGAGTAGCTCATCTGTCTTTCGCTGCATACCGGCAGGGTGTTCATGATGATATCAGCGATCCTTTTCACTG
>JAOZQY010000001.1:136305-154962 GCA_029931975.1 Bacteroidales bacterium
CTTTCGCTGCATACCGGCAGGGTGTTCATGATGATATCAGCGATCCTTTTCACTGCCTTATGTTCAATGGTAAAGTTCACTGCCATAGTGGCTGTAAGTGTGGCCAGAACGTTGGCCTTCACGCCGTGTCCCATCCCATCGGATAATACTACGATAGTACGATTCTCCTCTTTTACCTTCCGACTGAGAAAAACATCGCCACAAATACGCTCATTGCCAAAATTACGCTGATTGCATGCGACTTCGATATAGAATCTGCCGCTCATCGATCTTTCAGGTTCTTTCGGAGATTATAGGACTCAATAATGGAATTGAGCATTCTTTCAGCTTCTGAAGTTCCCTCTCCCAGTAAGAAGCCAATCTGTTGTGCCAGCCCCAGGTTCTTATCAATCACTTCGTTGAGCCGTTTTACTATCTCCTCCTTCTGCACTTCAGGGGCTGACATATCGCGGATCACGGCACCAACAATTTTCTCTTTTTCAATAACAAAGACACTTACATTCAGTACTTTACCTTCATGATGGATGTCCCGGTTGGTAATGGACTCGTTCTGGACGAGCACATAGGTAAAGAGGTTGTAAAAGGTGTAGGGGAGAAGAGTCTTTAAATCGGCACCTGCGAGTCCGGGTACCACCTCGCTAATCTCTCTGGCATCCTCTCCAAGCATCTCGATAAAGCTGTCATTGGTCTGGATAATCTTCAGGTTCATATCACAGATAACAACCATGGATGGTAGTTTGTGCAGCATGCGGCGCACTATTTCCGAGGCCTCCCTTGCGGCCTCTTTTTCTTTTTGAGCCTGTCTCTCTGAAAGCTTAAGTGCATCCTGGGCCTGTGCCAGCTTCTCATTACTGATTTTAAGGGACTGGATATGATCCTGTCTGTTTCTGGATGCATAGGTGTTGCACATCTCCGGAATGGCCAGACCCTGTGCAATAGCAGTGGCAAAGTCGGTACAACTGGCATAACCGCAGGCACCACAGCCCACCGCTGAAGGTTCTAACTGATCAATCTCCTTCAGAATCTTATTTACCTGGCTTTCGGAAGGAAGCGGAAGAGACTGATCATCTGGCCTGAAAGTTCGGTCCAGGTTCAAGGCAACAAACTTATCCATGCTGGCCGACCATGCATCCTTATCCAGAGTTTTTAATCGCGTTTTAATATATTTTATAAGCTGGCTCTCTCTCAGGAACCTTTTGCCACCGGCGCTGGTTCCCCGTCCCATAAGAAACTCCTTGTAAAAGAGATTGAAATGGTGCTTAATGTTTACAATATTCTCCTCAAATTCCGCGACGGCTTCAATCATACCATGTCCTTCTACGGTGATTACAGGGGTACGGTGAAGTTCTTCCTCGATTCCAGCTGCCTGGATGATTCCATTGGCCACGGGAAAGAAGGATCCTTTATAACCCAGCGGGGCATCAAAATCACTGTATTCAAGATCTGTTTCATGAAGGTTGGCTTCAATGAAAAGTTCCCTGAGTTCCACAAAGGTGATGGCCATGTCGATGCGATTTTCTCCTTCGAATCGCAGGATTTCGTCTTTGCTGGCTATCAAAGGGCTGATATAGACAAGGATTACATCCTCACCGGTAATATTCCGGACAACCTGGGCTGTTGCTGCCACCGGGGGAATGATGGGGGCCAGGTTGGGTACAAGTCCTGTTTTGTACTTTTCCACAAAAGAGACGGTAACCGGATCGTTGGACATGATATAATACTTCCCTTTGCTAAGCTTGAAAAGCTTACTGTAGGCCCTTGCCACCAGGTCCACTCCAAATGCCACTTCGTGGATATATGTGAAGCCCAGTGTTCGGAGCATCTGGACAAACTTCCTGTAATCAGTGATATCTGGAAACTCTCCTGCAATGGAAGGATCCACCAATGCCGCTATTTTTTTCCCATCAGCCAGGATACTTTTCAACTCATCCAGGGTGTTTCGGATCTCGATGGCCCCCGGACCACACGCCGCAACGCAGCTTCCGCAGCCTATACACCTCTCAGGAATAATTTCAGGCTTTACCTTCTCCGTCTGCACCCTGATTGCTTTCACTGGACAGGCCCTTACGCAAGCATAACAAGCAGTGCAGGTTTCATTGTTAATTCTAAGGAGGGCTTCCATATTAAGTTAATTAATCTCTCCAAGTTCTGTTTCCAGGATCTCCAGGATACTCTCAGCTGTCACCCGTTCATATAGTTTGTCTCCAATCTTCACTACCGGTCCGGCATTACACTTACTGAAACAGTGATTTCCTTTTAGTATTATATCTCTTTCCAGTTTGTGGTCCTTCAGGTATTTCTGGACAATCTGGAGGGTTTGCTTGTTCCCGCGACTGAAACAGGAAGAACCAAGACATATCTTTATCTCCTTTTTTAAAAGTGTCATTCTGGTCAATGGGCTTAAAGTTAATAAAATCAGGTCATGACTCTAATTTATAATCTATTCAAATTGATTACTGTTTTTCAGATAACAAACATAATCAATATCTTTGATCGTTCTGTGAAAATGACTGTGATTCTGCATTAAAAAGTTGATACCAATTCAATTTTATGGCTGACGATACAGCACGCATAGAGGAAATCCTGCAGCGCTTCCCGCAAATCAAGAGGAATGCGCTGATCCCACTCCTGCAGGCTGTTCAGGATGAATTTGGATATATCTCAGAGCAGGCCATATCCAGAATTGGCACACACCTCTCGCTTCCAAGCAGCAAAGTATATGGTCTGGCCACTTTTTATAATCAATTTTCCTTTTCTCCAAGAGGCTACTATCATGTGGTTCTCTGTAATGGTACCTCCTGCCACATGGCCGGATCAGGAGAGTTGCTAAACGAGATAAGCAAATTGTTGGAGATCGAAGACGGACAGACCACCCGTGACGGTTTGTTCAGCCTGGAGGTACAATCATGTATTGGCGCTTGCGGACAATCGCCTGTAATGTCAGTGAACGGTGAGTATTATTCAAGGCTTACTGTAAAGGAGGTCAGGGAGATTATCAAACAATACAGGGAAGATGCAGACAGATAGGAAGTTTTTGCTGAAATTTGCTCAGAGCGATCCTTCTGAGCTGAGCCCTGAGGAGATTAGGCGGGGGGATATTCTTAGAAAGATCCACATCACAAAGCCATTGATCATGGTGAACAGCTCCACCTCAGGTATTGTTGCAGGAGCCAGGCATACATGGGAAGCCATTGAACAATATACTGCAGACCGCTCCATAGATATTGACCTGGCAGAAACAGGAAGTATTGGATTAAGTTCAGAAGATCCTGTGGTTTCGGTACAGTTACCCGGGCGGACCCGTATTTTTTTCAGAAGAATTACTGCTGAAAAGGTAAGTTCTTTGTTGGATGATCTGTTTCACCATGTGGTACCTGAAAAGAATCTTATTGGCCAACTTCTGTGTGAAGGTCAGGAACCATGGAATGAGGTTCCGACCTTTGAAGATATCCCCTATTTTGCCCTGCAGAACCAAATTGTCATGGAATCCTGCGGAATTATTGATCCCTTCTCTTTTGAAGAATATGTGGCAGGTGGTGGATACAGTGCATTTCTTAAGATCATTCGCAGTTATACCTTTAGCGAAGTATGTGAGCTGGTGAGTGATAGTGGGCTCAGGGGCCGGTCGGGGGGAGGATTTTCTACAGGGGAGAAATGGAAGGCTGCATTTCAGACGCCATCGGATCAGAAATACATGGTCTGCAATGCAGAGGAAAGTGATCCTGGAGCATTTATGGATCGTGCCCTGATGGAAGGAAACCCATTTCAATTGTTGGAAGGTATCTCCATAGCGTCCTATGCCATTGGTTCCAACCGGGCCTATATATATATCCGCAGCGAATACAAAGATTCCATCAAGCGAATTAACAATTCCATCAAGGTGTTAAGAGAGATTGGATTGCTGGGGGACAATATCCTGGATAGCGGTTATAATCTCCAGATTTCACTTCGCAAGGGACCTGGTGCATTTGTATGTGGCGAAGAGACCGCCCTGATTGCCAGTCTGGAGGGGCGAAGGGGAATGCCCTCTTCCAAGCCACCCTATCCCTCTACCTCAGGGTATCTTGGACAACCCACAGTGGTAAACAACGTGGAGACCCTCTCCAATTTACCCAAAATCATAAACTATGGTCCGGATTGGTTTAAAGGGATAGGAGCAGCGGATTGTCCAGGCACAAAAATATTCAGTATCTCCGGTCGCGTGGCACTGTCCGGTCTGGTCGAAGTGCCTATGGGTACTACTTTTGATACCATTATCAATGAAATAATTGGCGGTGTGGGGAAGGGCCGGGAACTGAAAGCTATTCATGTGGGTGGTCCTTCTGGTTGTATGGTTCCAAAGGAACTCATGAAAATACCTGTAACCTATGAAAGTATGAAGGAGAATGAACTGGTGATGGGCTCAGGTGGAATCCAGGTGATGGATGATAAGACCTGTGTGGTCGATATGGTCAAGTACTTTATGGAGTATATGCATAAACAGAGTTGCGGGAAATGTATTCCATGCAGGGAAGGGACAAGGCGGATGGCTGAGATCCTGGGCAGTATTACCCGTAAACCTGCCGATGAAGAGGGACATACAACCCTGGAGAGGTTCAAGGGTGTGATGCAACTTGAAAGCCTGGCAGAGGTAATGAAAGATACGTCTCTTTGCGGACTGGGTCAGAATGCACCCAACCCGGTAAGGAGTTCACTGAAATATTTCAGGCATGAATATGAGGAGCATATTTTCGATAGGCGATGTCCATCCAATTCATGTACGGAGTTGCGCAGCTGGTTTATTGATGTGGACCTTTGTACCGGGTGTTCCATCTGTGCCAAAAGATGTCCGTCCGAAGCAATCATAGGTACAGCAAGGCATCCCTACTTCATTGTTCAGGAGAAGTGCATTGGATGTGGAATTTGTTATGATGTATGCAAGTTTACAGCTGTCTACTATAAATAGAGAATAATGGGAATAAAGCTGGAGGTGAACGGCAGGAGTATTGAAGCGGTGAAGGGGGAAACTATTTTATCTGCACTCAATCGCAATGGCATGCAAGTGCCTACCATATGCAGCATGAAAGGTCTCTCTCCTTCCGGGGCCTGCCGAATGTGTGTGGTTGAGGTGGAAGGAAGGGAAAACCTTGTTCCCTCCTGTTCTTTTCCCATTGAGGGTCCCATGAATATTAAAACTCATTCTCCCAGGGTGTTGAGGGCTCGTAAAACCAATGTGGAGCTCCTGCTTTCCAATCATCCCGACGACTGTCTTTATTGTGAACGGAATGGCTCATGTGAGCTGCAATCTCTTGCTGAAGATCTGAATATCAGGGAACGACGCATTCCGGGTAAAAGAAGTCCCCATAAAATTGATAAGTCAAGTCCGGCCATTATCCGCGATCCTTCCAAATGCATCCTTTGCGGACGTTGTGTAAGGGTCTGCGAAGAAATAATGCATACTTCGACCCTGGATTTTGCATACAGGGGGAAGGAATTGAGAATATCAACCACCCTGGGTAAACCGCTGAACTTTTCAAATTGCACTTCCTGCGGACAATGCCTGATTTCCTGTCCAACCGGTGCGCTCATTGAACATGTAGAATTCCCCGAGCTGGAAACACACATTCATGCTCCGGGCAAGCTGGTGGTGGTCCAGTACAGTCCGGCCGTGGCCATCTCTGTGGCTGAATCGTTGGGTTATAAACCAGGGACCGATTTAAGCGGGCTTATCAACGCTGTATTGCGCAGGTACGGGTTTGATCTTGTTTTTGAGACCTCTTTTGGAGCCGATCTGATGATCATGGAACAGGCGAAGATATACCTGGAGCGAAGCAAAGACGGAAATGATTTTCCATTGATGACCAGTTCCTGTCCGGCCTGGGTACACTATGTGGAACAATATTATTCCGACTTAATGCCCATGCTCTCTCCCTTGAAATCGCCCCAGCAGATCGCCGGTGCACTTATAAGGGAGTACTTACCCAGTGTAGGGAAGTTTGAGGATAAGGAGATTATTTCAGTGCTTATTTCCTCATGTATTGCAGCAAAAACTGAGGCAAGACGGGTAGAGATGTCCCGCGGTGGGATTCCTGTGATTGATCTGGTTTTGACCACCCGAGAATTGTTAAGGATGATTAAACTTAGCGGACTTGACCTGGAACAACTTGAACCCGAATTACCCGATGCACCATTCTATTCGCAGGGATCTGCCGGGAAGTTAACAGGAGTGGCCGGTGGTGAGATAGAAGCCACGGTTCGAACGATTTTTAATCAACACACCGGAGAAGAGATGTCCCCTTCCAAACTTCACAGGTTCAGGATACATAAACCTTTCAGGGAGATGACTGTAAAGGCTGGAAAGACCGAGATCAGGATCGGAACGGTTAGTGGCCTGTCAAATGCGGCAGCATTGATAGAAGAGATTAGATCAGGTAAGCGGAAAATGGACTTCCTGGAAGTGATGGCATGTCCGGATGGTTGCATCAATGGAGGTGGGCAAGCTATTCCGGTGAATGAGAAAATACTACGAATACGATCAAAGGCTGTTTACGATCTGGATAACGGAAGCAAGCTGCATACAGCTCATAATAACCAGGTAGTGCAGGATATCTACCGGGATTTCCTGGGAGAGCCGGGAGGAACACTGAGCCAGGAGTTGCTGTATACGACCTATTCAAAAAGGGATGTTTTATTATAGATGGAGCTACAGACGAAGAAGAGGGGACTGGTTTATACTGTAAAGGATCTTTGCAGGGTCTGCTATACCTGTGTCAGGGAGTGTCCGGTGAAGGCCATCAGGATTGTTGATGGTCAGGCCGAGGTAGTGGCTGAGCGATGTATTGGCTGTGGGAACTGCACCATTGTATGTTCACAGGGGGCCAAGGTATATGAGCGCTCCATCGATCGTGTGGATGCTCTGTTGAGCACGGAGTCTGATGTAATTGCCATTGTGGCTCCCAGTTATGTGGCCGAATTTGAAGAGATTGCGCATACCTCGCTTTTTGCAGGCATGTTAAAAAAATTGGGATTCAGTCAGCTTTACGAGGTTGGGATGGGAGCCGATCTGGTTGCATCAGCATATGAAAAGTTAATCAATGGAAATCCTGGAAAGGGGTATATCAGCTCGGATTGTCCGGCCATAGTCTCTTTTATTGAGAAATATCACCCGGATCTGATAGATTCGCTGATGCCGGTGGTTTCACCCATGGTGGCCACTATAAGGTATATCAGGGAGGTGTCCAAAAGCAAGGCGAAAATTGTTTTTATAGGTCCCTGTGTGGCTAAAAAGGAGGAATCGGGGGAGGTGGATGAGGTGCTTACCTTTTCCGAACTAAGGAGTATGTTTACAGCCGGAAGAATCAGGGCCTCCAACGTGGTGGAATCAGAGTTTACGCCGCCTCTGGCCATGAATGGAGCAGGCTTTCCAGTGAGCAGGGGATTGCTCCAGTCCATGAACCTGGAGGGAAACTATGTGGATCAAAGGGTCATTGTAGCCGAGGGAAGGGTACATTTTCAGGAAGCGATCAGTGAGTACGAATCAGGTATGCTGGGCTCCATGCAACTGGAACTGCTTTGCTGTGAAGGCTGTATCATGGGGCCGGGAACCAGTCCCAAGGGGAAGAAATTTGTTCGAAGAAGTCATGTGCTTAATCATCTGCATCAAAGGCTGAATCAGTCGGGAGGTGAGGAAAAAGGAGTGAAGGGAGAGCATGTTAAGCTGGATCTGAGCCGATCCTTTAAAAGGGATGATCAACGCATAAAGGTTTCATCGGACCAGGAGATTGAGAAAGTCTTACAGCAAATGGGGAAGTTTTCCCGGCAGGATCACCTGGATTGCGGAGCATGTGGATACGATACCTGTGAGAGTCATGCAAGGGCCATTACCCAGGGACTTGCCGAGGTTGAGATGTGCCTGCCCTATTCCATTGATACCCTGCATCAGACCATTCATAAACTGGCCGACTCAAAACACAAGTTGTTATCTGTGGAACAGGCTCTTCGGCAGAGCGAAAAACTGGCCCACATGGGACAACTCTCTGCCGGAATTGCTCATGAACTGAACAACCCCCTTGGAGTGGTCATTATGTACAGCAACCTACTGCTTGAAGAGTGTGGTGATGATCAGCAACTCAAGGAGGACCTGGGGCTAATTGTGGAGCAGGCCGGACGATGTAAATCCATCGTTGGAGGATTATTAAACTTTGCCAGGAAAAACCAGGTAAAATATTCCCGTACGGATCTGGAGGAGCTGATGAGAATAAGTACAAGTTCCCTGATTGTTCCTGACAACATCTCTTTTACCATGGAGAATCATCTTACCAACCCTTTTGCCGAGATGGATAAAGAGCAGATGGTACAGGTAATTACTAACCTGCTGAAGAATGGAATAGAAGCCATGCCCAGTGGTGGGACTCTTTACGTGAATCTTTCAGATAGCCAGGACTGGGTGATCATCGAGATCCGGGATGAGGGAACAGGTATTGCTGCAGGAGACCTTGAAAAGGTATTTGAACCATTTTATACAACCAAGGGTATTGGAAAGGGGACAGGTCTTGGTCTGGCCACTACTTACGGAATTGTGAAGATGCACAGGGGACAGATTGATGTTAAATCCAATGCTAGACCAGAAAAAGGGCCAACAGGAACTGAATTTACCATTAAGCTTCCCCGGTCAATAGGGAAATAGGGAAAAGATTATAGTTATGGACGAAAAGAAAAAGACCATATTGGTGGCGGATGATGATCCGGATATGATATTTTTAATGAAACATCACCTGGTGAGCTGGGGATATGAGGTTGTGGCTGTGGACTCCAGGGAGGAAGCTGAACGTTACCTGAAGAGCGGATGTCCCGATCTGGCCATTCTGGACCTGATGATGGAGGAGGAAGACAGCGGCTTTATTCTCTCTTACAGAATTAAAAAATGCCGGCCTGAAGTGCCTGTGATTATATCAACGGCAGTGGCTGCCGAACGTGGTATCAGTTTTGATATCAACAGTCCCGGCAGTCAGTCCTGGATAAAAGCAGATCACTACCTGGAGAAGGGCTTTCAAATGGAGCAGTTAAAATTATTGATTAAGAAATACCTCGATTAGATTTATGGAGATTTTATCTGTCCTTGTGGTGGACGATGAACCGGGAATTCGTTCGGGAGTAAAAAGAATCCTTGCAGGGCACACTGTGAGTTTCCCGTTTATGGATGATGATTATGCTTTCGAGTGCAGGGAGGCAGCCAGTGGTGAGGAAGCACTCCAGATGCTTGAAGAAGAGCTGCCGGAGATCCTGCTGCTGGATAATAAACTGCCGGGAATGGATGGAATGGGGGTCCTGGAGATTATAAGACAGAAGAAGATGGATATTATGGTGGCAATGATCACCTCCTATGCATCCATGGAGATTGCAGCAAAAGCCACCAGCGACGGCGCCTGGGATTTTATTCCTAAGCCCTTTACCCCCAATGAATTAAAGTCAAGCATTGATTTGATTACCAAGCAGTATTTCCTGAAGAAGATCAGGAGTACCATGAAGGAAGAGGGAAAGAAGATTCGCTACCAGTTTCTATCCGTATTAAGTCACGAACTCAAATCTCCGCTCAATGCTCTGGAGGGATATCTTCAGATGATGAAGGATCGGGAGCTGGGAGAGGGACTCAATGATTATGATGCTGTGCTGGAGCGTTCGCTTCAGCGTGTAGAGGGGATGCGTTCGCTGATTATGGATCTGCTCGATTTCACCAAAATCAGACTGGATCGCAAAGAGGAGAAGATTGAACATGTGAACCTCCGTGAGCGTGCTCAACTGGCACTCTCCACCATCAAACCCCTTGCTATCCAGAGAAATATTACAATCAGATCCACTGGAGAGGAAGTTTTTTATGATGCGGACCCTTCTGACCTGGATATCATGTTCAATAACCTGCTCTCCAATGCAGTAAAATATAACCGTGAAGGAGGAGAGGTGGAGGTTTCTGTCAGTCAACGCGACCAGTTGATTGAGATCCTTGTGAAAGATACAGGAATAGGGATGAGCGAAGAGGAGGTTTCACAGCTCTTTAAGGAGTTTGTTCGAATAAAAAATACCCGGACCAAAGGAATCTCCGGCTCAGGCCTGGGCCTTTCCATAGTGAGTAAGATAGCCGAACTCTACGGTGGGCATATTGATGTAAACAGCATTCCAGACACAGGGAGTGAATTCAGGGTTATCTTACCCCTGTCCTGAAGGCTGATAAGAATCAATAGATTTGTTGATTGGAAATTGTGATTTAATTAACAATATTTTGTAGTATTGTAACAGACCAAAGATTAATCTATGACTTTACCTGAGCGTACAGTTGAGCGTTTGAGTGAATATCGCAGATCCCTGCTTCAATGTCTGGAGGAAGGGAAGACACACATTTTTTCTCATGAACTTGCGGGCCTCCATCATAATACGGCTGTGCAGGTGCGCCGTGATATTATGTTTATCGGCTATACCAGCATGCAACGTAAGGGTTATGATGTCAGGGAACTAATAGATGTAATCGGAGATATTCTGGATTCGGGAAAAGGACTGAATGTGGCAGTGATCGGCATCGGTAATCTGGGACGAGCGGTTACCACCTACTTTGTGGGGAAACGTTCAAAGCTCAATATAATTGCCACCTTTGATGTGGATACAACCAAGATAGACAGAGTAATCTCAGGAGTTAAGTGCTACCCCATTAACAGGATGAAGGAAATAGTTGAGGCCAATAATATTTCCATTGCCATTGTGACAGTCCCGGCCGATTCAGCAGCAGAGGTGACTGCACAATTGGTGGAAGCCGGAATTATGGGTCTGATGAATTTCACCACAGTGCCCCTTAATGTTCCTGACGAAGTTTATCTGGATGAATATGATATGATTACTTCTCTGGAAAAGGTAGCCTATTTTGTAAAGAGTCCCCGGAACTAAGATGCAGGTACATTATTCCTTGAAAAATCTGCCGGAGATAGCTTCGCCGGTTGTTACTGTGGGATCATTCGACGGTGTGCATGTTGGGCATCGAGTGATCATTGACCGCTTGAATGACCTGGCAGAAGAGGCTGGAGGCTCCTCTGTTCTGATTACTTTTCATCCACATCCCCGGAAAGTACTATATCCTGAAACAGCGGGAAAGGATCTGAAATTGATTAATTCCCAGGCTGAAAAAATAATGCTACTGGAAGAGGCGGGCCTTGATCATCTGGTGATCATGGAATTCACCCGGGATTTTTCCAAAACAAGTTCTGATGATTTTGTGGAGCATTATCTGGTTGGGAGACTTCATGCACATACCATCGTCGTAGGCTTTAACCACTATTTTGGTCATAATAAGGAGGGGAATTTTGCATCCCTTTATGAGGCCAGGGAGCGCTTTTCGTTCCGGGTGGAGGAGATCCCGGAGCAGGAGATACAGAATGAGACCGTGAGCAGTACCAAGATCCGGAAGGCTCTGAAAGAAGGGAATATACAACGTGCAAATGCCTACCTGGAGCATCACTATATGATCAGGGCAGGGATGGAGACGGTTCCGGAACAGGAGGAATTTTATAAGCACCCCTGTAAACACCTTCCCGTGAGCGATCCTCTGAAACTGATTCCGCCGGAGGGTGCATATGCAGTGTCTTTTCTCCAGAATGGAACCTATCGAAAAGGACTGATTCACATCAGGGAGGGGAAAATAGTTCTATTTCCGCTTGAAACAGAGTCAAGCATAAGAGAAGGAGATGGAGTGATCCGTTTTCATAAAAGAGTGGCCGGGGCCGGTGTAACGGATCTTCCTGTGTTCCTGGAGGAAGTACGGGAACTCATTTATTAGTATATTCGTTCTATGGAACCACGTATCGGAGCTGTAATTGTACTGATTGACGAAGATGGTGATATCAACCGGATCAATAGCATCATTACTGAACATTCTGCCCTGATTCTGGGAAGGCAGGGGATTCCGCTCAGGGATCGTTCCACCAGTGTGATTTCTCTCGTTCTTGAAGGGAATACTGACATGATAGGCTCACTCACTGGCAAACTGGGACGTTTGCGCGGGGTGAAAGTTAAATCAGTGCTTGCAGGTTAGATGTTAAAAACCACTTTTTTTTTGTTAAAAGGGCTTGTTCCAAAAACAAATCACCTAATATTTGGTTATTGTACTTGAAAAGTAATTGTTGGGGTGCAAGGCAAGTTGCGAATCTTTTGAGGGTTTTAGGAAGAAAAGCAGCTTGCCTTATTTTTTCAAATTTCCTGTTATTCGGCAGTGTTCTAAGACACTCACTTTACCGCGTAGACACAGATCAGCTTTATTATCTTTGGATTTAATAAACAGATCCGAATGATAAATCGTCAACTTATTAACCCTGAGAGTATTGTAGTTGTTGGGGCTTCTAATAATATTTCCAAACCAGGGGGAAAACTACTTCATAATATTCGTACCGGAACATTTAGGGGATCACTATATTCACTGAATCCCAAAGAGGATGAAATTCAGGGACTGCCCTCTTACAGGGAGCTTAGTGCCCTGCCTCCGACCGAGCTTGCATTTCTTGCGGTTCCGGCAGTACTCTGTACTGCAGTGCTTAGAGAACTTGCTGAGACCAAAGGAACCAGGGCCTTTGTGATTGTATCGGCCGGATTCAGTGAGGAGAATAGTGAGGGTGCGAAGATAGAAAAAGAGATTACAGAGATTTGTCATCAGTATAATGCAGCCCTAATTGGTCCCAATTGCATTGGCGTAATGACCCCGGCCTACCAGGGCGTATTTACGCTGCCAATTCCGAAACTGGATCCGAGGGGTTGTGATTTTATCTCCGGAAGCGGTGCAACGGCTGTTTTTATCATGGAGTCCGGTCTGCAGAAAGGGCTCAGGTTTAACCATGTTTTTTCGGTAGGGAACTCAGCTCAGCTGGGAGTGGAAGACGTATTAGAATACCTGGATGAAACCCACGATGCGGAACAATCCTCGAAGGTAAAGATGCTTTATTTTGAAACCATTAAGGATTCCGGTCGACTGCTTAGGCATGCCACTTCACTGATCGGAAAGGGCTGTCAGATTGCGGCCATCAAGGCCGGAACCACTGATGCGGGAAGCCGGGCCGCTTCTTCTCATACAGGAGCAATGTCCAGTTCGGATACAGCTGTTGATGCGCTCTTCCGAAAGGCTGGTATTGTGCGTTGTTATGGAAGAGAAGAGCTGACCACTGTTGCTTCGGTGATGCTTCATCCTCCACTCAAGGGAAAAAACCTGGCCATAATTACCCATGCTGGTGGACCAGCAGTGATGCTAACCGACCAACTGGCCAAGGGAAATATGGATGTGCCCCATTTGAAGGGACCCAAAGCGGATGAGTTGCTTACACATCTTTTTCCGGGATCGTCTGTTGCTAATCCCATTGATTTGCTGGCCACCGGAAATGCAGAGCAGCTTGGGAAATGCATAGATTATTGTGAATACCATTTCAAGGAGATTGATGGCATTGTGGTCATCTTCGGCACGCCGGGACTTGCACCGGTATTTGATGTTTACGATGTGCTTTTTCAGAAGATGCAAGAGTGCTCCAAACCCATTTACCCGGTCCTTCCTTCTTTGACCACTGCAGCTGAGGAGGTGAAAGCCTTCCTGTCCAGAGGTACCATTAATTTCCCTGATGAAGTACAATTGGGAGAGGCCCTCACCATGCTTTATGGAACAGAAGCCCCAGCGGGAGAAGCTTCCATTCCGGAAGGCATGGATCTAAGCGCAATCAAGAAACTGATCGATGCATCCGAGGACGGATATCTTACTCCCGATGTGATCCAGCTTATCCTGGATGCTGCTGGTATTTCAAGAGTGAAAGAGCTGGTGGCCACGGAAGAAACTTTACTTTACCAGCTGGCAAACCAGTGTGCATATCCCCTTGTAATGAAAGTGATGGGCCCTGTTCATAAAAGTGATGTGGGAGGAGTGGTACTGGGGATTGATAATGATATTGATCTGATGGAGAATTTTCAGCGCATGCTGAAAATTGAAGGTGCCACGGGAGTTATACTGCAGCCTATGCTGGAGGGGATTGAACTCTTTGCCGGGGCCTTATATGAACCGGGCTTTGGACATACCATTCTCTGTGGGCTGGGAGGTATTTATGTGGAGGTATTAAAGGATATGGCAAGCGGACTTGCCCCCTTATCCATGAAAGAGGCAGGCGGGATGATTCGTTCCCTGAAAGGCTATAAGATGCTGGAAGGGATGAGAGGACAGGAGGGAATCAATATCAGGGCCTTTGAAGAGGTCCTGGTAAGGCTCTCTTTTGTGCTTAGCAACAATGACAGTATTGCAGAGCTTGACCTGAATCCACTGATGGGTAGAGGAGATGAGCTGCATGTTGTGGATTCTAGAATAAGAATAGAGAAAAAATGAAGAAAACACCCATATCCTCTGAGGTAGTCAATGAAGTGATAGATGCCTTTGGTGTTCATCCTGCCGGAAAGGCGACCATCAGGGAACTTGTAAAGATTGTTAACGATATTGAAGGTATTACCGGGCAGGAGTATATTCGGATGGAGATGGGGGTTCCCGGCCTGGATCCTACTTTTGTAGGTGTCGAGGCAGAAATGATTGCCCTGCGTCAGGGAGTGGCCTCCAAATATCCCAATATTGAGGGTATCAAACCATTGAAGGAGGAGGCTGCCAGATTTGTAAAATTGTTTATGGATGTGGAGGTGGAACCCATGCATTGTGTTCCAACGGTGGGTTCGATGATGGGAGGTATGGCCTCATTTATGGTAGTGAACCGCTCTGATCACAAGCGAACCGGAACCCTATTCCTGGATCCGGGCTTTCCTGTTCAAAAACAGCAGTGCCTGGTGCTGGGGCACCAGTTTGGATCCTTCGATCTCTATGATTTCAGGGGGGAGAAATTACGCGGGAAAATGGAGGAGGAGATAGAAAAGGGGCAGTATTCTTCAATTCTTTACTCAAACCCCAACAATCCGTCCTGGATATGTCTGAACGAGGATGAGTTAAAGATCATTGGAGAAATTTCCATAAAACATGATATTACAGTGATAGAGGATCTGGCCTATTTCGGAATGGATTTCAGAAAAGATCTTTCGCAACCGGGGCTTCCCCCTTATCAGCCCAGTGTAGCCAAATATACAGATAACTATATTCTATTGATATCCAGTTCCAAGGCATTCAGCTATGCAGGTCAGCGCATCGGTATGATGGTTATATCTCCGGGGCTATACGATAGAAAATATCCCGATCTAAAGCGGTATTATTCCTCTGAGAAATTTGGTCATGCCATGATTTATGGAGCACTTTACTCCTTATCAGCCGGTTCTTCACATACAGGACAATATGCACTTGCCGCTATATTCAAGGCTGTAAACAATGGCACTTACAATTATATCAAGGAGGTGAGAGAATACGGGAAGAAGGCAGTTATCATGAAGGCCATGTTCCAGAAATATGGATTTAGGATCGTGTACGACATGGATATGGACGAACCCATCGCCGACGGATTTTATTTCACCCTGTCTTATCCAGGCTTCGATGGCTTCCAGCTCGTGGAGGAACTACTTTATTACGGGATCAGTGCAATCTCTTTGGATATCACAGGAAGTAGCAGAACAGAAGGATTAAGAGCCTGTGTGTCACAGGTTCGAAGAGAACAATTTGTGGTTTTGGAGGAGCGCCTGAAGCTTTTCAGGAAAAACCACCCCATCCCGGAATAGTTCTTTTTATCCCAAATTTTAAAGATCAGTGGAAACCTGTCTAAGAACAGTTATGAAGGTAATTGAGAATTGTTACATTTGAAAATTGTACTTTAAAATAGCATAACATGGCAAAAGCAATAGGAGCCATAGTGGTCGATATAGAAAGGTGTAAAGGCTGTCAGGTGTGTATGGTTAATTGTCCGACCGATACCATCGGAATGTCTGAAGAGGTGAATGGAAAAGGCTACCACTATGCCTATATGAAAAACCCGGATAATTGTACAGGCTGCACCAATTGTGCAGTGGTATGCCCCGATGGGGCTATTACAGTTTACCGGGTAAAACAGAAATAAAGCAACTAGTATGAAGGAACTGGCATTAATGAAGGGAAACGAGGTCATTGCTGAAGCGGCTATCAGGGCCGGAGTGGATGGCTATTTTGGATACCCTATTACGCCGCAATCGGAAGTAATGGAGTATCTAATGCTTCAAAAACCAGAAGAGCGGACTGGCATGGTGGTACTACAGGCGGAGAGTGAGGTAGCTTCTATCAATATGGTCTATGGTGCAGCCGGAACAGGTAAAAAGGTGATGACCTCTTCTTCGAGTCCGGGTATCAGCCTGATGCAGGAAGGTATTTCTTATATTGCAGGAGCGGAACTGCCCTGCCTGATTGTTAATGTGGTTCGGGGAGGACCCGGACTGGGAACCATTCAACCCTCACAGGCCGACTATTTTCAAGCCACCAAGGGTGGAGGACATGGCGATTATCGACTAATTGTGCTTGCTCCAGCATCCGTCCAGGAAATGGCCGATTTTGTGGACCTGGGCTTTGAACTGGCTTTCAAATACAGGAACCCCACCATGATCCTTTCAGATGGCCTCATTGGTCAGATGATGGAAAAGGTGGAACTACCCTTACAAAAGGAGCGGGTTACTGAATTTGACCAATCCTGGGCGATTACAGGGAAAACCAAGGACAGGGAGCGAAACATAATCACCTCACTGAATCTTGATCCCGATCTGCAGTATGAACACAATCTGAAGCTTCAGGCGAAATATAAAAGCATGATTCAGGATGTGATGTTTGAAAAGAGCGACTGTGATGATGCTGATTTTCTCCTGGTTGCTTATGGCTCCAGTGCCCGGATCTGTCAGAAGGTTGTGGAAATGGCCAGGAGCAGGGGAAAGAAAGTAGGTTTATTGCGGCCTCAAACTCTCTATCCATTTCCAAGTGATGAGCTTGCACGAATGGCCAGAAAGGTGAAAGGAATGATGGCCGTTGAACTTAGTGCCGGCCAGATGGTGGAGGATGTGAGACTGGCTGTAAATGGAAAGGTGCCTGTATCCCACTATGGAATGATGGGTGGCAAGATTCATTCACCGGATGATGTATTGAAAGCATTGGAAGAAAAATACATAGGAGGATATTAGATGGAATTCAAAGAAATTACCAGAGAGGAGAACCTGGTATACAAACGTACTCCCTTGATGACCGACGCAACCCTCTCATACTGTCCGGGTTGTGGACACGGAACAGTTCACAGGCTAATTATGGAGGTGGTTGAGGAGATGGGAATCCAGGAAGATACCATTGGGATTGCTCCGGTTGGCTGCTCTGTGCTAGCCTACGATTTTATGGATGTTGACTTTTCTCAGGCAGCGCATGGTCGTGCTCCTGCAGTGGCCACGGCTATCAAGAGACTCTGGCCCGAGAAATTCGTATTTACCTACCAGGGGGATGGCGACCTGGCGGCCATTGGTACCGCAGAAACCATTCATGCCTGTAACCGGGGTGAGAATATCACCATCTTTTTTGTGAATAATGGAATTTACGGGATGACAGGAGGTCAGATGGCACCCACCACCCTGGAAGGAATGAAATCTTCTACTTCACCCTATGGAAGGAACAGCGAGACCATGGGGCCGCCCTATAAGATCACTGAGTTGATTGCCCAGCTGGATGGTACCCACTATGTTACCCGACAGGCTGTCCATAAGCCGGGGCCGGTTCGTAAAGCGAAAAAAGCGATTCGCAAGGCCCTGGAACTGCAGAAGGAAAATAAGGGACTTTCTTTTATTGAGTTTGTATCAAATTGTAATTCGGGATGGAAGATGACTCCCAATGACTCCAATATCTGGATGGAGGAGAATATGTTTCCCTTCTATCAAATGGGCGATATTAAGGTCGATGGGAAGTTGGTGAAGGGTTAAAGGTTAGTAGTTAATGGTAAATGGTTAATAGATATGACGGAAGAGATCATTATTGCAGGTTTCGGGGGACAGGGTGTCCTCTCCATGGGTAAGATCCTGGCCTATTCCGGGATTATGCAGGACCAGGAGGTAAGCTGGATGCCATCTTACGGACCGGAAATGCGTGGGGGTACAGCCAACGTGACTGTAATTCTGAGCGATGACCGGGTTAGCTCACCGGTACTTCAGAGTTATGATACGGGCATACTGCTCAATCAGCAATCGGTAGATAAATTTGAGGACACGGTAAAGTCTGGAGGAATCTTGCTATATGACCCAAATGGAATCACCCGCCATCCCGTGCGCAACGATATTCGGATCTTTCAGGTTGATGCTACCGAAGAGTCTGTTCGTATGAAGTTGCCTATCACCTTCAATATGGTGGTGCTCGGAGCGTATATCAAGATAAACCCCGTGGTTGATTTTGACAATGTAATCAAGGGACTTCGTAAATCACTTCCTGAACGACACCATCACCTGATTCCTGTAAATGAAAAGGCCATTCATCGGGGTATGGATATCGTAAGGGAAGCCAAACTATCGACTTCGGGATAATCATTTCGTCGCGAATATTCGAATCATCAGAATAGTCAATTTCTTGAAGTTTTAGTGAGGGCATGTCGATTAGTTGTTTTATCATCTTAAGTAATTGTTTTTCTGTTACTTAAAGATACAAAACAACCGTTTGGACATCAAGAAAATCAATGTGTTATATTATTGATATTCAGATGTTTATCA
>JAOZQY010000261.1 GCA_029931975.1 Bacteroidales bacterium
TGCTCCTCCCCCTAAAAACTGGAGACGGAGTTAAGCTATTTTCAGAAATTTTCAAACAAAGTAAATGAACCAGATGACGTTAAGAAATTGAAAGACAAATGCCACTATTTTGCAAAGCATCATAGGAAGATTCTTGATTTAGACTAATGATATTCACTATTAAAAGCATCTTACAATCTGTTCGGTTATTGTCAGAAGATCCTGATAAATATGTTAGTAAATCACAAGTATAACTTGTTAAATCATAATAATATTAAACTACTCACTTGAATTTAGTTTGGTTTTGACTTATAATCACAAACATGACTGGTGAAAACAGAAACATATTAAACCGAATTCTTCGTAACTGGCCCAAAGGAACCGTGGGAACATTAACGTGGTTTCGAGAACATGGCGGATATCAGCAACTATTAGATTATTACCAGAAAGCACCCTGGGTGACTAAAATAGGAAGCGGCGCATATATTCAATATGGAGATTCTGTTGATTGGCGCGGGGGATTGTATGCTGTTCAGAATCAATTAGATCTTTGTGTGCATGCTGGTGGAAAAACTGCTTTGGAATTATCCGGATTTGGACATAATCTCCAATTGGGACGAACAGCAAAAATATATCTTTTTGCATCAAAAAAAATCCAACCGCCAACCTGGTTTATGAAACACCCATGGGAGGATGAATTGTGTGTCAA
Source organism: Bacteroidales bacterium (assembly GCA_029931975.1). GTDB lineage: Bacteria > Bacteroidota > Bacteroidia > Bacteroidales. Next base: position 689 of record JAOZQY010000261.1, read on the forward strand.
ACGGTTAAATATTTTCCAACCCCGGTCGGATTTTGGATTAATGCATTTTGATGCTGGCAATTTTGAAATAAAAGGGTCTGCTCCCGAGCGTGCCATGTTTGAACTGTGTGCCCTGGTTCCGAATTATCATTCGTTTGAAGAGGCTGGTCATTTTATGGAGAGTCTATTATCCTTGCGATCCGAATACTTGCAAACCCTTCTTGAAACATGCAGTTCAATAAAAGCAAAACGATTATTCCTCTATTTTGCGGACACATACAACATGCCCTGGTTTCAAAAATTGGATATAAAAAAGATTGACTTGGGAAAAGGGAAACGACAGGTTGCGGCCAATGGGGTTCTAAATAAAAAATATCAAATAACAGTCCCTGATGGAATAAAGAGTATCAGTTTAACGGATATCCCATGAAAATGAACAAATATTTTGAACAGGCCAAATTAATGCTGTCCATTCTTCCAATAGTGGGACAAGAAAAAGACTTTGCCTTGAAAGGCGGGACGGCTTTAAATTTTTTCCATTTGAACATGCCTCGGTTATCTGTTGATATTGATTTAACCTTTCTTCCAATAAAAGCAAGGGATGAAACCTTAAAGGATATTACAAATTCACTCGGCAGAATTTCAGATAGTGTCGAAAGATTGTTCCCCCTATGTCAGATTCAAAAATTAAAAATAAAAGAGACAGATTCTACATACAAACTGATTATTAAAAGCCAGGGCAGTCTGATTAAAATAGAGCCGAATTTGATATTGAGGGGAAGCTGCTATCCCCCGATTTCAAAACCATTATGCAAAAATGCCTGTGACATTTTCAAGATGGAAATGGAAATCCCGGTACTCTCTTTTGCAGATCTTTATGGCGGGAAGATATGTGCAGCTTTGGATCGTCAGCATCCTCGAGATTTATTTGATATTAAGCTCCTTTCTGAGGCAGAAAAACTAAATGAAGAAATCAGTCAAGCTTTTGTAGTATACCTTGCCAGCCATAATCGACCCATGTCAGAGTTGCTTTCTCCAAATTTTCAAGATTTTAGACAGGCGTATGAAACTGAATTCAAAGGTATGTCATCAATAGAGGTCAGTTATCAGGAGCTTGGAAAAATACGTAAAGAATTACCATCTCTGATATTATCCAAACTTTCAAGGAATGAACGCAAATTTCTGCTGTCTATTAAAATGGGAATACCTGATTTCAGCTTGCTTTCAATTTCAGGGCTTGAAAATCTACCAGCCATCAAGTGGAAGGTTGAAAATATATTAAGAATGGAACCCAAAAAGAGAATTACAGCAACTGAAAAGCTGAAATCAATTTTAAACTTATCTCAACAATAGAATGCTACGGATTTCACCGTAGATTTTGGTGTTAGGTGCTAAATGAAGATAAACGAAGCAAGAAAATTTTGGGTAACGATTTCCATAGCTATAATAGCTTTGGTAATTTCTATTGCTTCAGTCATAGTCAATGAAATTCGTTATATAAAAAATGAGCAAGAAGAAGTTTATATATCTCTAACTAAAGCTTACAGTGAGTATCCTACTTCAACGACAACAGCTCATTCAGGGATTTACAGAAGTGGTTTAATAAACACAATATGGGAAGTAGTTATTTCTAATATTGGCAAATTTCCAGTTTCAATTATCAAATATGACCTACTAACAATTCATGATAGCGATATTGTAAATTACACCTGTGAGCGGCGGTGTGAAAATGTCATAAACCCCCTGGTTTAAAAATGTATGTTAAAAAAGACTGGCAGGTCACTATTTTTAAACTGCCAGCCAGGTTGAATTATATTTATTTTTTTTCTTCTCTCATCCGATAGCTGTCGCCTTCAATAACAACTGCTTCAGTATGATGCAGCAACCTGTCAAGTAATGCAGAGGTGAGAGTGCTGTCATTATTGAAGATTTTTGGCCATTCCCGGAACACGCGGTTTGTTGTAATAATAATGGAGC
>JAOZQY010000262.1 GCA_029931975.1 Bacteroidales bacterium
AACTTTATATTGGTTCTTTAACTTCTTCTTCGTATTTTTCATCTAGAAAGTGATGTTTTTTTGTTTATATTTTTAGTCTTAACACCTTTAATATAAGCAAAATACATCACTTTTTCTAGTTTCTATTTTAGGTTTTTAAGTATTAATAGAGAAAACACAAGATCTTTCAGGGAAAGTATGCCAGTTGAAGAAACAATCAGAAATAAGAATTAATTACATTTAAAACACCAAGAAAAGCAGTATTAATCTGTCAAGCTATTTTAGGAGAGGTCAGTGGACAGTCGATTTTAAAGACGTGCAGAAGGCTTAAGTGCGTCGATGAATGGCTTAAGTGTCTCGGTAACTGGCTTAAGTGCCTTGACGACTGACAATTGGTCAGGATTGAATGTCTCGTGTATATCATGGATTGCCTGTTGTGTTAGCACCACTGACTTACGTCTGTATTCAGAAGTTAAAAGTACCTGGCGGACTGACATAAGTTCCTGGTCTCCTGACATTTGTTCAGTGACAGATGACTCCAATTCAGCATCCATTGATATAAGTGCTCCGTTGACTGACAAAAGTGTATCATCGATGCACTGTTTTGCGAACTTGATCAACTGTTTCATGTATTGCCGTTTCAATATCTCCTTTACATTTTTCTCGACAGATGTTTTTGTGGGTTTTTTGCCCCGGGTAACGAGGCCCTCCACCCTGTCTGTCAACCGACGGCTCAGTTCTGAAAGTTTTCCCTGGCATCTTTCAAGATCATTATACAATGTCTTGAGCTGATCATTGTACAGGTTTTGATTGAAGGTTACAATCACCGTTCTTTGTTTTTCGTAAACCACCTTTTCTACACGTAAAGCCTTCAGGCTCTCTAATTGCGGGTGTCCGATTGATTCAAATCGCGCATCCATATTGAATATCAAAGCGTTACAGCGTTTTGGGTGTCCCGTGCGGAAAATAGGATCCAGCCCGGGCTGCTTCTTAAGATCAAGCCTAAGGGGTAATTGTTATATTTGTGTATGAAGCCGTTTCGGACCTTCATATTTTTTTTGGCAGTCCTGTTGTTACTTTTCCTAGTGACCATTCTGTTTCCCCAACAGGGTATTGGTATAGGTGGTGATCTCAGGCTTTCCTTCATGTCCCTCTCTGATTTGAACAGAAACGATAGCATCGGCAATGCGGTCAATGTGGAGGAACTGCTTTCCAAATCGATGGTTACCGACGATCCAGAGTCGGATGCGGGAATGGACCTAAGCTCCGGTTTCGGCTACTTAGAGGATACCATCCGGCCCCTGGTTGTTCCGGCCAATGTGGATAGCCTGAAGCAAAACCTTTACAGAATTCAATTTGCAGAAGGAGGGCTTACCCTGCTCCATTCATTTTTCAGGAATCTGGACCGGATCTCCTCGGGCGATATGTCTCATACCAGGATTCTCCACTTTGGGGATTCACAAATTGAGGTCGATCGTATGACCGCCCTGATCCGATACCGGATGCAGAAACATTTCGGGGGAAGCGGTACCGGGCTGGTTCAGGCTATTCCGCTCTATTCGGGCAGCCTTTCTTACAGGCAGGAGGAGTCGGGCGAGTGGTTACGTTACACCTATTTTGGTAACCGGGACAGTACCATCAAACACAAATCCTATGGAATCATGGGGGCTTTTGCCTCGGTTCCCCTGCCAGGGGAGGAGGGATCGCCTACTCTAAGCTACAGCTTCAATACCGCCCGAAGAAGTGGACAGGTCAAACGGATCCGTGTATTCCTGCACTCCTATGTGGATAGTGCATCGGTGGTATTCCGGGTCAATGAGACTTATACAGATACACTGGACAATCTTCCCGGTGGATTCTCTGTGGCAGATTTCAGGCATTTCGAGCAGGTCAAAAATCTGAGCATTGCCTTCAACTTACCCGAAGGAGGGAGGATATACGGGATCTCCTTCGAATCGGAGGGGGGACTTCAGATGGATAATATTGCCATGAGAGGTGGGTCGGGACTGATCTTCACCTCCATGAACCGGGCCACCCAGGAAGCTATGCTGGATTACCTTTCGCCCGGACTGATCCTCCTGCAATATGGGGGGAACGTGGTACCCTATATGAATCCGGATTACTATCGCAGGGCCTTTAAGCGGCAGCTGCAGTTCTTTAAGGAAGTTTGTCCGGGTACCCCGGTGATTGTCATCGGACCTTCAGATATGTCGATTCGTGAAAATGGACAGTTCATCACCTATCCCGGATTAGAGCCCATCAGAGATGCATTGAAGGATGCAGCCCTGGAAAGCGGTTTCGGCTTCTGGGATCTTTACAGTGCCATGGGTGGCTTTAATTCAATGGCCTCTTTTGTGCATGCCGATCCCGCTCTGGCCACCGCCGACTATGTGCATTTTACCGGCCTGGGAATCAACCTGGTGTCCGAGATGTTTTACAATGCCCTGATGGTGGAATACAATGACTTCTATACCCAAAACGCTCTGAAGTGATCCAGCTACTCTCAGATATATTCCTCTTTAACCCGGAGAAGCCTCTGATTTTCACCAGGCTCTTTTTCTGGGGATTTTACCTGGTGGTCTTGCTAATCTATTCGGGAATCTACAAGCAGCGTGCGGCCAGGAACGCCTTCCTTTTTGCTGCCAGTCTCTTTTTTTACTGGA
>JAOZQY010000263.1 GCA_029931975.1 Bacteroidales bacterium
TGGAGTAATTAGTTCTTCTTTTTCGTTATACCAAAACTTGAAATCGAGTGGTTTGGCCCATTTAACCATCTCATGTCCTGTTTCCGGAGAGACAAAATAATAGTCTCCCATGATGACGTTGTGTACATTGACTTTTGAACCTGCTATTTGAAAGTTCCCTTCAGGGAGTTCCATAAACAGAGCCGTTTTGCCGTCTTGTATAAGCTTATCCACTAACCCCTTGTTTTCTATATACCAATTGTAATTATCGATGATGATCACATCTGAAGCTCTCAAATCCTCATTTGGAGTAATCTCCAAATCAGACATCAACCGGGAACCTTCACCTTGAGTATCCTCCACAAATATTTTATCAGAACCATTGGTAGTTATTTCGGGTGATATATCAATGTCGATGACTGACTGGCTTACCTCGTCGCCTGCATCATCAAATAATCCCAACCGAAGTTTATAACCAGCTCTTTTATTGACCTTTGGTGCATCGAAAGAGATATAACCCTGAAATTTTGAGCCATTCATCTCGAACCGTGGATCAACAGAATGGGCAAATAGTACTTTATCACCCTTTTCAAATTGATAGCTAAGCTTATAGCCTTCTGGTATTTTATTCAGGTCATTAGACAGCCAGGCCTCTATATTTATCTGTTCTTGTGAGAAAAAATGCCACCTGTCGCTTCTTAATGTTGCCAGAATCGGATTAAGGGCATCCCTGTATGCAAAAAATGCTTTTTTGGGCTGGCGATCTACATCCATTAATGTTTTCATAAATTGGCCTGGCCATGCATCGATAAATAAATGTACTGCAAATGAAACGTTTTTGTTATTTCTTCTGAATGCTTCCACCTGCATACGTAAAGCAGATGCTTGGTTTTCTTGCGTAGCTTCAATCCAATTCTCCAGCCCTTTCGGGGTATTAAACCACATATAATGATGGCTCGATGACTGAGTCCAGGGTATTGAAACCGGAGTCCAGTCTTTCTCTTGTTCTTTATTTGCAGGCAACCAGTCTGAAGGATAATATTTTTTCATGGTATTTACAGGATCAAGCCCCTCGACACCAAATTCCCCACAGCCAAAGTACCATCCGGGCTTTATTGGCTCCCAGTACCCCTTATGCAGTTTTCCTAACCGAACACTATGTCCGTTGTGCCAGGCATTATAACAATGGTAGTCGGGCAGTCCCGGTGATGGGGGATCATAATCTCCATCACCTGCTTTAATCACCCTGTCTGGGTTCGCCATGTGAACAGCCTGGTCACAAGCTTTGAAAAAATAATAAAATTCCTTAGCCGTTGATATATTTCGCTGGGGACTACCATAGGCACTAGGAAACCTTTCATTGATATAGGTTACAAGTATATTACTGGGATGGCTTCTAACGCACCGTTCCATCTCTTTTGCCTGTTTTACACCTTCTAAAAATTGATTGGAACGTAATGTCCCAAAGAGCGGCAAATCGGTTTGAAGCATCAGCCCCAGTTTATCACAGTAATCATAAATTTCCTGTTGAACCGGGCGCTGGGTAAGGCGGAGAAAATTCATATTGGCAATCTTAGCAAGCAGGATGTCATCAATAAGTTGATCCCAATTTTTTTTCATAACATTCTGTTGCATGTATCCCATAGTATTTGCCCCCCTGAGCCTGATTTTTTTACCGTTCAGGTACATCATACCTTTTGGGACACTTAAAGTATCCATTGTAAAGGAGCGCATACCAAACTGTTCGGAAACCACGTCTGTAGTATTTTCCTTACTATTCAATAGTTTGATCTGCAACTGATAGAGCCAAGGGGTCTTGTTACACCAAAGCTTCGGATTCTTCACCGGTATCTTAAATTTCAGGAAGTTTACACCAGCCCCCATTTCGAGGTTAAACTCTTTCCAGTCGGTTTCCTTGGCCAGATCCCCTACTCCCGGTATCTGTATTGTACTTGGAATGTACTCAATCCCCTCAAAAATTACCTGCTTAAAATTTTGTCCATATAACGACAGTTGTAACTTAACCTGTTCCATGTTATTGCTGATATTATTTACCTCAACCCAAACCTCCGCTTCTTTTGTATTAACAAGTGGACGAACAAATACATCAGTAATATGCAGGGGGGCACGGGCTTCAATATAACAATCCTGGTAAATCCCCATTCCCGGGGGGCAATGATGCCATCCATTCTCCGGTTCATCATATCCAGGCCCTGTTGCAGCATATATTTTATCACCAATTTTTACTTTTCCTTCACCAGTACCAAAAATACTACCAGTGGTAGTAAAATCATTTTCAACTTTTACAACCAGTGTGTTTTTCCCTTCTTTGGCATATTTTGTAATGTCAAATTCAAAGGGTGCAAAGAATCCTTCATGGGATCCAAGATAGGATCCATTTAGAAAAACATGTGCTTCATAATCCACTCCTCTAAAACAGGCAAAAAGGGAACCTTTTTGCAGCATCTCATTATTAAGAACAACTTCTTTACGATAATATGTAACAGCCTTTCCAAGTGGTGGGCCGTAGTGGGGGATTTGTACTTTTTGCCATTCCCCTTTTCCGTCCAGGACATTGGAGAAATCATTAATATCCGGCTCCTCTTCTATCCGCCAGTCAAACTCATCAAGTTCAATTCTTTCTCTTGTAACAGCAATCT
>JAOZQY010000101.1 GCA_029931975.1 Bacteroidales bacterium
AATGAATTGGGCCGTGATTATTCATATCTAAGCAACCTGTTTTCCTCGGTGGAAGGCTTAACAATTGAGAAGTATTTAATTCTTCAAAAAATTGAGAAAGTAAAAGAGCTATTGGTATATGATGAACTCTCTTTGAATGACATTTCATATAAGATGGGCTATAGCAGCGCTCAGCACTTATCTCAACAGTTTAAGAAGGTTACGGGTCTTACTCCATCACATTTTACAAAGGTCAGAGAGAACAAGCGAAAACCGCTGGATAATGTGTAAAAACAAAAAAGATATAAATCTTTTCCATTATTGTATAAAACAAATACATAGGATAAAGTGTTTCTTTGTAGAATAGTTTAAAGGAATGATTAAAATTTTTAGCCATATACTATTGTTATCATTACTTATCCTGTCAACGGCAGGCTTGACAATCAATATGCATTATTGTCATAATAAATTGGCTGATGTTGCTTTGAATTCTCCTGCCAATACTTGTTGTGATGATGGCGATCAGGATGCTTGTCCTTATTGCGATGATAAATCTATAGAAATTGAGTCAACAGATGATTTCATTTTCACTGCTACATCATTTGATTTCAATAATGACTATTCATTTGATCTTTTTCTTACAAATCAGTCTTTAACTGAAGATTTGAGAATTGCTGAAACAGCAAAAAGCGAAATGCCCAATTTCGAAAAACCGCCTCTTATCAAAGAAGTGGATCTTTCTCAAATTCAGTTATTCCTTATTTAAATCTTCCTACCAGGGTTTTATGTTGCATTCTATGAAGGATAGGTGCGCATATTCTCAACTATGAGATTGGATTGTTATATCAATTCAGACCCAATTACATTTCTTTCCTTCATCATCATTTGTCTTTTGTTGTTACAAAAAAATTAGTCATGTTAAATAAATTTATCAGGTTCTTTTTAGAGAATAGATTAGTAACCATTCTTATGTTATTGATTTTCGTAGGATGGGGAATTGTTACTGCACCATTCGATTGGGATACCGGGATATTCCCTCGTGATCCTGTACCTGTAGATGCGATACCCGATATTGGTGAGAATCAACAAATAGTATATACTGAATGGCCGGGTAGATCTCCACAGGATATTGAAGATCAAATTTCATATCCACTTACTACTGCTCTTTTAGGTGTACCTGGAATTAAGACTATTCGAAGTAATTCTATTTTCGGAATATCCAGTATCTATCTCATTTTTGAAGATGATGTGGAATTCTATTGGAGTCGAACCCGGATATTGGAGAAACTCAACTCTTTACCTGCCGGGACGCTTCCTGATGATGTTAATCCTGCGCTGGGACCAGATGCAACTGCACTGGGACAAATATATTGGTATACGCTGGAAGGTCGTGACAAAGATGGAAAACCTTCAGGAGGTTGGGATCCTCATGAGTTACGAACCATTCAGGATTTCTATGTACGCTATTCGTTGACAGCTGCAGAAGGAGTTGCTGAAGTCGCTTCAATCGGAGGTTTCGTAAAAGAATACCAGGTGGATGTAGATCCGAATGCAATGAAAGCTCATGGTGTGAATCTTGCTCAGATTATGGCTGCTATTAAAAGTAGTAACCTGGATATTGGCGCAAGGAGCATCGAGTTCAATCGCGTTGAATACCTGGTACGGGCACTGGGGTATATTACAAGCCTGGAAGATCTGGAGGAGAGCGTAGTTACAGTTAGAAACAATGTTCCTATACGCTTAAAAGATGTAGCTAAGGTTAATTTCGGACCTGCAACCCGAAGAGGTGGTCTTGATAAGGGTGGAGCTGAAGCAGTCGGAGGAGTGATTGTCGCCAGGTATGGAGCAAATCCACTCGAAACTATTGATAATGTAAAATCTAAAATTGCAGAGATTGCTCCCGGACTTCCATCTAAAACACTTAAAGATGGTACTTTATCGAAAGTAACAATAGTTCCATTTTATGATCGAGCAGGATTAATTAAAGAAACGCTGGGCACACTTGAAGAAGCCATTTCACTGGAATTGTTGATTAGTATCCTTGTTGTAATTGTATTGATGCTTAATCTGAGAGCTTCATTTTTGATTTCAAGTTTGCTACCATTAGGAGTATTGATTGCCTTTATTACAATGCGCCAATTTGGGGTGGATGCCAATATTGTTGCACTTTCTGGTATTGCTATCTCAATTGGTGTAATGGTAGATGTGGGGGTCGTGTTCACTGAAAATATCGTCCGGCATTTGGAGATGCCGGAAAATATAGCTGCACGAGGAAAGAAACTGCTTAATGTAATATATGAAGGAACAGTTGAAGTGGCAGGAGCCGTAATAACCGCTCTTACAACTACCATTGTAAGTTTCCTTCCTGTTTTTGCCATGCAGGCAGCTGAGGGTAAATTATTCAAGCCTCTGGCCTTCACCAAGACTTTCACAATGCTCGCAGCCTTGTTAATTGGACTGGTTATTATTCCTACCCTGGCTCACATGGTTTTTTCGCTTCGCTTTGACAGAAAAAAGTACAAGAAGATACTGAACCTGATATTAATTGTTGCAGGACTTGTAATCTCTGTAGCTAGCGGCTATTATGTAGCACTTGCGCTTACGCTTTATGGACTTAATGCCTATTTTGGAGATAAGTGGCCGGAGTCAAGAAAATCATGGGTGAATATTATAAATATTTCCATTACTGGTGTGATCATTGTTTTCTTTCTGACAAAAGCATGGATGCCGCTAGGTGCAACAAATTCACTATTTGTTAATTTCCTATTTGTAATTGCAATTGTAGGAGTAGTATTGGGAGCACTCTCTCTCGTTGTGGCAGGATATTCAAAGATATTGAATTGGGCCCTGAATAATAAATGGAAATTCCTGGCTGTTCCAATCTTCATTGTATTTTTTGGTATAACATCATGGATTGGCTTTAATAGCATATTTGGATTCATGCCTGATTTTGTTAAGAAAACAGCAGTATATCAAAAACTGGATACTTCCATTCCCGGGCTAGGAAAAGAATTTATGCCCTCCCTGGACGAAGGATCGTTTTTACTCATGCCTACTACCATGCCCCATTCAGGTATCCAGGAAAACCTGGAAGTTATCAAGATTCTTGATAAAAGGGTAAATGCAATTCCTGAGGTTGAAAGTGTGGTAGGGAAATGGGGACGTGTAAATTCAGCCCTCGATCCTGCCCCAACATCCATGTATGAGAATCTGATCAATTACAGGTCGGAGTACATTCTCAATGAGAAAGGCCATAGAATGAGATTTAAAGTAGATAAAGAGGACGCCTTTATTCTAGCTAATGGAGGTAGATATAATCCAAAAACAGAAGAATTCAAAATTATTGAAAAGGAGAATCTTATAGAAGATAAAAAAGGCGAATACTTTCGTCAATGGAGAGATGAGATACATTCTCCAAATGACATCTGGGATGAGATCATTCTGCAAGCATCTGTTCCAGGATTAACATCTGCTCCAAAATTACAGCCGATAGCCACAAGATTGGTCATGCTACAAACTGGAATGAGAGCACCAATGGGTATTAAGGTGTTTGGTCCTGATCTGGAGACTATTGAAAAAGTTGGACTTGAAATAGAACAGCTTCTTAAAAACGTGGAGGGCGTTTCACCCAAGTCGGTATTTGCGGATCGGGTTGTTGGCAAGCCATATCTTGAAATGGAGATCAATAGAAATGAAATTGCACGCTATGGTCTTAGCGTTCAAGGTTTGCAAAATGTGTTAAGTAGTGCAGTTGGAGGAATGACACTTACAACAACCGTTGAAGGCCGGGAACGATTCCCGGTAAGGATGCGCTATGCCCGAGAGTTCAGAGACAATCCGGAGGATTTGAAGAAGTTACTTGTTCCAACTCCATCTGGTGCTCAAATACCCCTAGGAGAATTGGTCACGATGAATTATGTACGGGGACCGCAATTAATTAAAAGTGAAAACACTTTCCTGGTTGGATACGTCATTTTTGATAAAAAAGAGGGGTTTGCTGAGGTAGATGTTGTCGAAAATGCACAAGACTATTTTGACGGACTACTCGAATCGGGTGAATTTTCAATCCCTGCAGGAGTTAGTTATGTATTTACAGGAAACTATGAAAATCAAACGAGAGCCACCAAACGTTTACTAATTGTTGTACCGATTTCTCTTATACTGATATTCCTGATCCTCTATTTTCAATTCAAATCTGTTGCCTCTACATCCCTCATCTTTACAGGGATAATCGTTGCCTTATCAGGTGGATTCATCATGCTGTGGCTGTACGGTCAACCCTGGTTTCTTGATGGAAGCTTAGCGGGAATAGAACTACGAGATTTGTTCCAGGTTCGAACGATAAATCTCAGTGTTGCTGTCTGGGTTGGATTTATTGCTCTGTTCGGTGTAGCAACCGATGATGGAGTTCTCATAAGTACATATATCAAGCAGTTAATGGAAAAAAATAAGCCAAAATCTATTAAAGCAATCCGTGGTTTGATTCTGGAGGCCGGATCAAAAAGGGTACGTCCTGCCATGATGACAACAGCAACAACAATCATAGCCCTTCTACCTGTGTTAACATCAACGGGAAAAGGATCTGATATTATGGGGCCAATGGCAATTCCTCTTTTTGGTGGAATGACTATCGAAGTGATGACCATGTTTATGGTTCCTGTACTCTATAGTATGTGGCAGGAGGGTAAGATCAAACGTGAATTAAAAAAAATTAAAGCATAGATCATGAAAATTTACAGAATTATTGTCGTTTCCTTTCTGGTATTGTTGACCTTAACAGTAACAGCTCAGAATGACTTAGATGTCTATTTGCAGACTGCTGCAAAAAATAATCCCGGACTTAATGCTAAGTTCAAAGATTACATGGCTGCCCTGGAAGTAGTCCCACAAGTGACAGCACTTCCAGATCCTCAATTGGCTTTTGCCTGGTTCATTAGTCCTATAGAAACCAGGCTTGGTCCGCAAAGAGCAAAAATCTCGGCCAGTCAGATGTTTCCATGGTTTGGAACATTGCAGACAAAGGGAGATGTGGCCTCGGAAATAGCCAAGAGTAAATATGAAATATTTCTTGAAGTAAAATCCAGCTTATTTAATGAAGTTAGGTCAACGTATTACAATATATACTTCAACAAGAGAGCCATTGAGATAACAAAAGAAAATCTCACTATCTTAAACACATTTCAAAAATTAGCCATAATAAAGGTTGAAGCAGGAAAAGTGTCTGCAGTGGATGAGTATCGCATTGAAATGGAAATTGGAGATCTCGAAAATCAATTGGCCCTTTTGCGAGACCAGCAACTTGTTCTTGAAGTGATGTTCAATAATCAATTGAATGTCGAAAACGATCAGAGCATTCAAACACCAGAGATACTCTGGACCAATGATTTGGATTTTGATAAGTCACAAGTATTAAATTCCTTAAAAGCGAATAACCATCAATTATTGGTTTTGTCCTTGCAGAAGCAAGCACTCATCTTTAGAGAAGAACTGGCTTCAAAGCAAGGAATGCCTGATTTTAGTATTGGATTGGATTACGCATTTATTGGGGCCGGGAGTAATAACCTGCCTGGAACTGATGCCTTTGTATTTCCAAAAATTGGGATTACAATACCTCTCTACAGACAAAAGTACAAAGCGATGGTAAACGAGGTCGTATATCTGCAGGAATCAAAAAATCTTGAAATATCAGATAAAGTAAATATCCTGGAAACAGTATTTGAGAATTCCTGGAAAGACTATAAGGACGCTGATCGCAGAATACATTTATATACTTCACAAACTACGCTCGCAGAGCAATCTCTAATGTTGCTTGAAACTGAGTATGCTACAGGCAATAAGGATTTTGAAGAAATTCTAAGAATGGAGCGCAAATTACTTCAATATGGTCTGAACCTGGAAAAGGCCAGAGCAGACAAACAAGCATCAATATCATTTATCAAATATTTAATGGGAGTTTAATCATGAAATATCCATGGCAATAGATTTTAATCCTTGTGGGATTGATCATCATGGATATTCCATCTGACCAATAAAAAATAAAATTTAAACAGATGAAAAAGTTAATAGTTAGTATAAAAGAAAATTACAAGTTAGTAATTGCTGTTCTCATAGCCGGACTATTTATTGGATGGCTAGCATTTCACCCTACAAAGCAAGATCTGATTGTAGAAAACCAGATTGAAGGACACGAAGGACACAATCACACAGCTGAAGATCCAACAACATGGACCTGCTCAATGCATCCACAAATAAAACAGGATAAGCCTGGTCAATGCCCAATCTGTGCAATGGATTTGATTCCTCTTACAACAAACACAGTAGTAGGAGATGATATTGATCCTGATGAAATTGCCTTGTCTGAGTCAGCAGCAAAGTTGGCTGATATTCAAACAATGTCTGTGACCAGGGGAACTCCCGAAAATTCAATCTATTTGCAAGGAAAAGTGAAAGCAGATGAAAGAAATATTGCAGAATTGACTGCCCGTTTTGGAGGGAGGATTGAGAAATTATTTGTGAATTTTACAGGTCAATTAGTAAGGAAAGGGGAGAAGCTCGCAACAATATATTCTCCGGATCTTGTAACAGCTCAAAGAGAGCTTATTGAAGCAATCACATTTAAAGAAAGTCGTCCATCTCTTTATACAGCATCAAAAGCAAAGTTGAAATTGTGGGATTTAACAGACGCACAAATAAAAGCAATTGAAGAGAACGGTGAACCTCAATTGTACTTTGATATTCTTTCCCCAATTACTGGAACAGTAATGATGCGTCATATTTCATTAGGAGATTATGTGAAAGAAGGTTCTGCCTTATTTCAGGTGACTGATTTGTCACGTGTTTGGGTAATGTTTGATGCATACGAAAGTGACTTGCCCTGGATTAAAAACAATGACCATATGGAGGTGACAATTCAGGCATTACCTGGTAATTCTTTTGACGGGAAAGTTAGTTTTATCGACCCTTTCATCAACGCTGTAACACGCGTTGCAAATGTTCGAATTGAACTGGCAAATCCAGGGTTAAGATTGAAACCGGAAATGTTTGCCAATGGTATTCTACATTCTAAAGTTGCTGAGTCCACTGATGAATTATTGGTTCCGAAATCATCCATTTTATGGACAGGAAAAAGAGCAGTGGTTTATGTGAAAGTTGCGGATAGAGAATCCCCTTCTTTCTTGTACAGAGAAGTCACATTAGGTCCAGATGCAGGTAATTTTTATGTGATTATTGATGGATTATCAGAAGGAGAAGAAATTGCTGTTAACGGCGTCTTTAAAATTGATGCAGCTGCTCAACTTGAAGGCAAGCCAAGTATGATGAACCCAACAGGCGGAGCAGGTTCTACACCTCATGACATGAGCAAAATGAATATGGGAGGAGATTCAAAGACAAATAAAAAAGACGATGTGAGCCAGATGGTTAGTAAGTCCGATAAAAGGGCCGTAGCCATGAAGTTTAAAATGCAGTTGCAAGAGGTATTCACTTCATATTCTCATATGACCGATGCATTTATTTTAACAGATTCCGTGGAGATCAGCAAAGGAGCAAAAAAGGTTAAATCTGACCTTGGGAATATGGACATGAGCCTGTTGAAGGGCGATGCGCATATGGAATGGATGGATCAGCTTAGTATTTTGAATAAGGAAATAGAAGAAATACAAAAGTCCGGTTCAATAGAGAAACAACGCATTTCTTATGCCCTGTTCAACGATGCATTCTATAAGAGTATAAAAACATTTGGAATAGATAGTGGGACAGTTTATTATCAATATTGTCCGATGGCAAATGGTGGGGAAGGGGCCTTCTGGTTTAGTAAAATAAAGGATATAAAAAACCCATATTTCGGAGAGGCTATGCTTACTTGCGGAGAAACAAAGGAGACATTTAAATATTAATTAATAAATTTTAAAATTAGAAATTATGAAAAAAGGAAAGTTTTTAATCGGATTAGCAGTGCTGGTTATTGCATTTACATCATGTGAAAATATTACTGACATAAATGAGAAGGATATTGAAGGTACTTATATCGGTACTCTCACAAAGGAAAGTAGTTTAAAAAGTGCCCTAGATGAAGGACAAGATGACGATGCCACTGCAGACATTATCGATATGGGAGATGGTATTATTGAAGTCCATTGCTACGGTGCTGAGTTTGATACTACATTATTGTTAAATTATTATGATCATAATGATAGTGTTATGGTCTGTAATACAGGGGCAGATTTTGAATCTATGTATGGGCATTCACTAGGTCAGGGACACATGGGTGGAGGTTTAATGGGTGACATGAACAATGGGGAAAGCAATTGGATGCATCATATGAGTGATGAGCACGAAGCAGGAGATGAGCATTTTGGTGGGTTTAATATGGAGAACCATAGTTTTGAGTATACATTTTTAACAGGAAATGGATCCTATCATTTTCAAGGTAATAAAGAATAATATGAGCTATTATATAAGTAAAACAGTAGAAGGAGACTTTTCAGCGATTGAAAAAAGAATAGTTGAGAAGCTCCAGGAAGAAGAATTTGGTGTTATTTCAGAAATCAATATGCAGAACTCTCTGAAGGAGAAATTAGATGTTGATTTTAGAAAATATAAAATTCTTGGTGTATGTAATCCAGCATTCGCTTATGAATCTTTGCAATCTGATGATAAAATAGGAACATTGCTACCATGCAATATAATTATTCAAGAGATTGAATCTGGACAGATCGAGATTACTTCGGTTGACCCTGAAGCATCTATGAGGGCAGTTGAAAACCCTGATTTACAAAGGATAGCATCATCTGTAAAGGAAAAACTTTCAAGAGTGATAAATTCCTTTTATTAGGAATAAAATAGGAATAAATAATTTAAATCGTTAATTATAAAATAAAGAAATGAAAAATCAACTAAAATTTAGAAGCCTTGTGCTAACCGCTATCTTAATGATGAGCGTAACATCAATATTTGCTCAATCAAAAACAGAGAAGTTTAAAGTATATGGAAATTGTGGCATGTGTGAAACCAGAATAGAGAAAGCTGCTAAGGCTGTCGAAGGTGTTTCTTCTGCTGAATGGGATAAAGACACAAAGATGCTTGAAGTCACTTTTAATAGCACAGAAACGAAGGTGCATAAGATTCATATAGCAGTAGCAAATGTTGGACATGATACTGAAATGCATAAAGCCAAAGATGAAGTATACAATAACTTACCTGGCTGTTGCAAATATGAAAGAGAAGCAGCAAGTGGGGAGTATGATCATTCTCACAGCAATTAATCAAGCCTTTAGTTCCTGTAATAATATTACAGGAACTATTATTTAATCTTAAATTTAATTAATAAGGATTTGATATGAATTGCCCAATTTGTAAAATGAATTTCTTCAAAATAAATTCAATGAACTATGAAAGCTTCAAATAAATATGCTTGTCCGATGAATTGTGAGCATGATAAATTATACGACAATATATATATCGTAACTGGTTAAAAGATGCAATTAAATTAAAAGCATATACTGGAAGAAGAAATTCAGAGCTGTTTAATATGTGCTGGAATATGATTCGTTTTGATGGAAACAAACCCCTTTATATAATTAGTCCAAATGATAAAGTCAATAATCTACAAAACAATGTAAGAGATGAAGATAAGATGTATTCTTATGTTCCAATAGGTGATGAATTGCTTGGACTACTTAAAGGATTAGGATTAGAAGAAAACAGGGGTAGTGGGCAATATATTATCGCACCGGAATACTCATATAGAAAAGCAATGAAAGATATCACTCGCAGAGGTTTTGCTTTCTATTTCAATAAACTTGGTAGAGACTATTCTAGACAATTTAAACATCTTCGTCAAACATATATATCAAGCGAGGACCGGTTTCTCAGAAGAGGAGCATCAATGCAGCATTCAAATTATAAGACCACTCTAAAACACTATATTGACCATAAAGAAGTAGCAAAAGAAATG
>JAOZQY010000042.1 GCA_029931975.1 Bacteroidales bacterium
AATTTGCAGTCCGTTTATCGGAAACAGAAAAAAATCCAATTAAATATTTTTAGTAGATGGCGAAAGCAAAAAAAAGTACAGGAGTTGCTGAGATGACAGTTGCTGAGAAATTGAAAGCTTTGTATGACCTGCAGCTGGTAGACACTGCCATAGATAAAATCAGGATTCTTCGTGGAGAATTGCCTCTTGAAGTTCAGGATCTTGAAGATGAAATTGAAGGACTGCAGACCAGGGTTTCCAAGTTTGATGAAGATGTTGCAAACCTGGATAAATCCATCAACGGGAAAAAGCAAGAGATTGCCAAAGCCCAGGAGCTTATCAAGAAATATGAGGAGCAGCAGAACAATGTAAGGAACAACCGTGAGTATGACTCACTCTCCAAGGAGATTGAATTCCAGACCCTTGAGATTGAACTTTCTGAGAAACGCATCCGTGAATTTACTGCGCAGATCGATGAAAAGAAGGTGGTTATCGGAGAGTCGATCGAGATTCTGGACGGACGTAAACAGGACCTGGAAAATAAAAATAAGGAACTGGATGATATTATTGCTGAGACCAAGAAGGAGGAGAACGTGATGGAGAAGAAGTCAGCCGAGCTCGAGGGTATTATCGAAGATCGTCTTATTTCTGCCTATAAAAAGATCAGGGGAAATGCCCACAACGGACTGGCAGTTGTACCGGTTGAGCGTGATGCATGTGGTGGTTGTTTTAATAAAATCCCTCCCCAGCGTCAGCTGGATATTGCATCCAGGAAAAAGATTATAGTCTGTGAGTATTGCGGACGGATCCTTGTGGACTCCAATATCAGCGGGGAAGATCAATAGAAAACGAAGGTGTTTTTGACTCCTGGCAAGCTTTCAGGCGGGAGCGGGTATTCTCCAGAAAGAGAAACATCTTACTCCTGTCTTCGGCCGACATAGCCGAAAGGATATCAGAAGAAGGATCAAGATTAGCTGGCACCAGCGTAAAGCGGGTGCCTTTTTTTGTTTGTGGTTTCCAAACCCAGACCGGCAGGTAGGAGAAGGCGCTTATTTCTGATTCTTCTCCATCTTTGCTTAGTTCAATTTCAAAGGCAATGCCCCCATCCCTGTTGCGATTTCGCTGGTTGGATACCAGGTTGCCCATGGAGTAGGCTACCAGGTTCCCGGTGCCATTCCCCCGAATGGCCTGTACCACATGAGGATGGGAACCTATTACCGCATGGGCGCCCTTTTTGAACAGGAAGGCTGCCAGTTCACGTTGCTGCGCACTTTCTCTAAGCTGATACTCATTGCCCCAGTGCATGGTAACCAGAATAAAATCAGGTTCCGCCGTATGTGCTTTCAGCATGTCCGCGCTTATCTGAGCCGTATCAATACGGTTTACAATAGCCGGTGGACGATCCTTGATTCCGTTGGTTCCGTAGGTGTAATTCAGCAGGGCGATCCGTATTCCGTGTTTCTCAAGCACAAGTGGAAAGTTGGTGGCACGTGATTCGGCATTAGTAAAGGTCCCGGTTTGGACAAGATCCTTTTCCTGCAGCACTTCAATGGTCCGCTCCAGTCCGCTCCTGCCCCTGTCAAGCGCATGGTTATTGGCATTTACAAGGATATCAAAACCGGCCCATTTCAAAGCATCAGCCAGTTCATCGGGACTGGAGAAGGCTGGGTAACCCTTATAAGGCGGGCCTGCAAAGGTGACTTCCAGGTTACCAATGACCAGGTCGGCTTCCTGCAGGTAGGGACGCAGGTATTGAAAGCAGGGTTTATAATCATATCCGGCTTCACCGGTGGCCAGGGCCGAGGCGATCTGACTGTCGTGTCCCATGATGTCGCCCGTGAATACAAGTTTTAGCTGGGATTGTTGGGCGAAGAAAGGGACGGTGAGGGGAAGCATTCCCATAAAACAGGCCACTATAAATATTCGAATGCTTCTCATGTGTCTATTTTTCGAGTAAGAATTGAGCAAGATAGCAATAAGCTTTATCTTCCCTGTTTACCTCTGGGAACAATGGAATGGTATGGATTTCTGGATGAGCTTTGAAGATGGCAAATCCTATATACCTCTGTAACAATTGGATGGGAGCAGCTACTGGGTGCCTGATGGGCTATTACCAGCCTCCGCCGGCACCACCTCCGCCAAAGGAGCCACCTCCGCCTCCGGAGAACCCTCCAAAACCACCCCCTCCGAATCCTCCGCCTCCGGACGAGAAATTACCAAAACTGCCTGAGTGCCTTCCCCCCGACATCATTCCCAGGGCCAGCCAGAGCGGTAAATTACTGCGTCCCACGCCGGAACTTCTTCTGCGGCCCCCAAATAAAACAGAAAAGAGGATGATCATGAAAATTACACCTCCAAAGGTGGATCCACTTCCTGATGAACTCTGCTTCCTGTACTCATCTGCTGTAAAACTCCCGTCCAGAAGGGAGATCATTACATCGGTGGCCGCATCGATACCTTCATAAAAGTTTCCGTTTCTAAAATTGGGGAGCACTTCATTCTGTACAATTCGTGAGGCAATGGCATCGGGGATATACTCCTCCAGTCCGTACCCGGTGGAGATAAAGACTTTGTTTTCCTGCATATCCATCACCACAAGTAATCCGTTGTCCTTTCCCTGCTGACCCACACCCCACTGCTCGCCTATTCTGGGAGCCAGGTCGGAGACGGCATAGCCCCCGTTGTTATCCAGGGTTACTACAAAGATCTGGGTGGACGTGCGATACTCGAATTCATTTAGTTTTCTTTCCAGCGCACCGGCTTCAGCACTGCTGAAGACCCCTGCATAATCGTTTACCCAGGATTGAGGTGCCGATGGAACCGGAAGTTTCTCCTGTGCCATGCTCCATAAAGGAAGCAGCAGCAAAAGCGTTATAGCAATAATCACTGATTTTTTCATTGTCCTTCTCCTCCAAATGATATTTCGTCCGATAACTCATTCACATCGCCCTGTTCATAGGGGAAGTGTTTTTTCAGCGCCTGTCCGGCCAAAAGAATGCCTTCCTGCAATCCGTCCGCAAACTTACCTTCCGCAAAGCGATCTGCCATTTTCTCTTTAATACTGTCCCAGAAATTGTCAGGTGAAACTTTGTTGATTCCTGCATCTCCCAGGATGGCAAATTTTTTATCCTTCACCGCCAGGTAAAAGAGTACGCCATTGCGCTGTTCTGTTTTTTGCATATTCAGTTTCGCAAACCACCAGGCTGCCCGGTCCATCACATCCTCTTTACAGTGATTGTCCATATGCACCCGAATCTCGCCCGAAGTATTAAGTTCCGCTTCTTTGATAGCAGATTTAATCTGCTCCTTCTCCTCTTTGGAGAAAAATTGTACTGCGTTCATAGCTTTATTTTGTCTTAAAACTCAACAACAGGAGCCGTGTCGCTGCCTGCAACCGCCTCAAAATAGCCCTTCTTCTCAAAGTCTGTAAAGCCTGCCACAATGCTGGCCGGAAACTTCCGGATGGATGTATTAAATCCTCGGGTTATTTCGTTGAATTTTCTCCGTTCCACGGCAATGCGATTTTCAGTGCCTTCCAGCTGGGCCTGGAGTTCCAGGAAATTCTGATTGGCCTTCAGGTCGGGATAACGTTCAACGGTGACCAGCAGTTTTGACAGTGCAGAGCTTAAACCATCCTGAGCCTGCTGGAAAGCAGCGAGCGACTCAGGTGTGATATTGGAAGGGTCGATAGTTACACTGGTGGCTTTGGCTCGTGCCTCAATCACCTGGGTAAAGGTTTCCTGCTCATGTTCGGCATAGCCTTTCACTGTATTCACCAGGTTGGGAATCAGGTCGGCCCGTCGTTGGTACACATTTTCCACATTGGCCCACTGTCCGGTTACCCCCTCTTCGAGAGTAACAAAGCCATTGTATGTTCTGATTCCCCACCGAATTGTTCCCAGCACTACGAGGGCAAGGACAATCAATACTATAAGCCAGGTTCTGTTTTTCTTTTTCATATCAATTTTTTTTCAATATCTGTTCCTATAACAAACAAAAGTAATTATTGTCAGACGAAATTTCACTTTAGTTGCAAAATATCGGTGAAAAATCGATAAAGGGATTCGGGAGTGATGTGTTTTATAACCCTCCGCTTATCCTTCGGGCAGGCTAAGTATTTTTGTACTTTTGGGTGACGAAATTTAGTTTGGACGACCATGAAAAGTGAACAATTTAAAGCAGCCATCCTGGAGGGAATTCCGGCACAACTCCCACCACGGCAGGTGCGTAATCCGGAACTGAACCATGCCCCACGGCGAAAGGATATTCTGACATATGAAGAGAAAAAACTGGCGCTTCGCAATGCACTGAGGTATATACCAAAGCAGCACCATCCTGTGATGGTGAAAGAATTTGCAGCCGAACTGGAGCAGTACGGGCGGATCTATATGTACCGTTACAGGCCCGCTTATGCCATCTCGGCCCGCAGCCTGAATGAATTTCCATACCGCTCGGTGCAGGCAGGTGCCATTATGGTGATGCTTTCCAATAATCTGGATCATATGGTGGCTCAACACCCCGATGAGTTAATTACCTATGGCGGGAATGGTGCCGTATTTCAGAACTGGGCCCAGTACCGCTTGTGTATGAAGTACCTGGCCGAGATGACAGATGAGCAGACCCTGGTGCTATATTCGGGACATCCAATGGGCCTGTTCCCATCTCACAGGGAGGCACCCAGGGTGGTGGTGACAAATGGAATGGTGATTCCTAACTACTCGGGTCAGGACGATTATGAGCGGATGAATGCGCTTGGGGTAAGCCAGTATGGACAGATGACCGCCGGCTCTTTTATGTACATCGGTCCCCAGGGCATTGTTCACGGAACCACCATTACGGTGATGAATGCTGCCAGGTTCAAGCTGAAGGATGGTGACGGGACCATGACTGGCAAGGTATTTGTCACTTCCGGCCTGGGAGGAATGTCGGGTGCTCAGCCCAAGGCAACAGTGATAGCCGGAGGAATCTGCGTGGTGGCCGAGGTCAATCCCAGGGCAACTGAAGCACGTCACTCCCAGCACTGGGTGGACGAGGTCTTTACAGATCTGGAAAAGCTAACAGAGAGAGTTACACAGGCACGAACTAAGCTTGAGGCTGTTTCCCTGGCCTACCAGGGAAATGTGGTGGATCTGTGGGAGTACTTGCTTGAAAAGAAAATTCCTGTGGAGCTGGGATCCGACCAGAGCTCTCTTCACAATCCTTTTGCTGGTGGATATTACCCCGCAGGGCTGGGCTTTGAAGAGGCTAATCGGATGATGGCAGATGAGCCTGAACGGTTTAAAGAGGCTGTTTATGCCTCCTTGCGCCGGCATGTGAAGGCAATTAATGGATTGGTGGAGCAGGGGATGTATTTCTGGGACTATGGAAATGCTTTTCTACTGGAGTCGGGCAGGGCAGGTGCCGATGTTTTTGAAATGGATGGAACATTCCGTTACCAATCCTATGTCCAGGCCATTATGGGTCCCCTCTTTTTTGATTATGGCTTTGGTCCATTCAGGTGGGTTTGTATTTCATCGGACCCGAAGGACCTGGCTGTAACAGACCAAATTGCAGCCGAAGTACTGGAGCAGCTGGCTGCTGAGGCCCCACAGGAGATCAGGGGACAACTGGAGGACAACCTGCATTGGATCAGGGAGGCAGAAGGTCATCGGATGGTAGTGGGTTCGCAGGCCCGGATCCTTTATGCCGATGGTCAGGCACGCATTGCCATTGCTTCAGCTTTTAACAGAGCCATAGGGGAAGGGAAAATCTCTGCACCGGTAGTCCTGGGTCGCGATCATCATGATGTGTCGGGGACCGACTCTCCCTACAGGGAAACATCCAATATTTATGATGGTTCAGCTTTCACTGCCGACATGGCGGTTCAGAATGTGATCGGGGATGCCTTCCGGGGAGCCACATGGGTCTCCCTGCACAATGGTGGCGGAGTTGGCTGGGGAGAGGTGATAAATGGAGGCTTTGGCATGCTACTGGATGGAACACCCGAAGCTGCTCGCAGGCTGGAGGGAATGTTGCACTGGGATGTAAATAACGGGATTGCAAGAAGAAGCTGGGCCAGGAATGATGGGGCCATTCGTACTATTGAACGGGAGATGGAACGCACCCCCCTTCTTAAGGTCACCCTGCCAAACCTGGTGGACGATGATCTCCTGGAAAATACTTGATCTGATTGAAAATTTCTGTAATATTTCAGGATTCGAAAATCATGCTATAGGGTCTGGAAATTGAAGTTTCCAGCTGTTGCATACCGATGGTCCGGCTGTAACGGGTCTGTTCCTTGCCGTCAAAGAAAATGAGAATGGTGGGAATGGTAAAGATTCTGAATTGTCCGGAGATGACAGGGCTCTTCTCAATATCCACATAATGGGAGATCATCAGGGAAAACTTCTCCTGCAACAATGCGGCTACCTTTGGCTTGAGTACTTTGCATACAGAACAGCTGTCGCTTGAGAAATAGAGCAGCACCCCCTTCTCGGTGGCGATTTTATCCAATACCTCTTTTATATTGTATATCCCTTCCATTATTAGTATTCTTCTTCGTGGAGCATCACCAGCATGCATTCGGCCACAGGTTCGATTCCTTCCCGATTAAGACGGGCCATAAACTCGGGATTGACGGTCCCCGGATTGAAAATCACCCGCTTTGGCTTCAGTGAAATAATGTAATCGTAGTAATCAGACTGTCTGGAAGAACCGATATAGATGGATACCGTATGAACATCTTCAATAAGTGGTTTGCCCACCAGAATTTCCTCATCTACGATCAAGCCTTCTCTGAAACCCACGGCCACAACGTCCTGATCGTGCCTCAACAGGCTTTTTACAGCCTTGTAAGAGAACCTGACTGGATTGGGGCTTGCGCCAAGGACCAGAGTTTTTTTTCGATCAGCCAAAAAGCTTGTTTTTTAGAAGCACAAATATATGCAATCCCGGCATTAGTGCCAAGTTAGATAGTGCCTAGTGGGAGAGTGTTTGGATCAGGACCACGGCATAGGCTGAAACTCCCTCTTCACGTCCTGTGAAGCCAAGCTTCTCCTCGGTGGTGGCCTTTACGGATACCTGAGTTTCTTTGAGACCAAGAGTTTCTGCAATCTGCTTTTGCATCCGGGGGATGTGGGGCTTTATTTTTGGAACCTGCAGACAGATGGTGCTGTCGATATTCCCTATTTCATAGCCATGGGAGGTCATGAGCTCACCTGTTCTTTGAAGCAGTATGGTGCTGGAAATCCCCTTATAGGCGGGGTCGGTATCGGGGAAATGGGTGCCAATATCTCCCAGGGCCGCTGCTCCCAGTATGGCATCGCAAATGGCATGAAGCAATACATCTGCATCTGAATGGCCAAGGGATCCTCTGTGATGTGCGATCTCGATTCCTCCCAGCCAGAAAGGAATCCCTTCCTCCAGGCGGTGCACATCATATCCGAAACCAATCCGGAAGCTCATGGGTGTAATTTAAAAATTCAGATTTGCAAAGTCAAAGCCCAGGGTAAATCGGAGGGTATTGGCAAGGGGACTGTTCTGTCCATTGGTGGGAACAAGGTAGGCAAAATCAAGTGCAAATACATTGAGTTGCAGTCCTATGCCCACTGTGAAGTATTTCCTGTTTCCCTTTGATGCATGCTCATAAAAATAGCCTGTTCTGATGGCAAACTGGCTCCTGTACCAGTACTCCACGCCAACGCTGTAGGCGATCTCATGGAGCTCCTCGGAGAGTACACTGTAGTTTCCATCGCTGCGGAGCACCCCCGGTGCGTCGTAGAAGGATTGTACCATGCCCAGTACAGTGGATCCCGGAGTATCTTTTCCGCGAATCACCACCAGCTCATTGGTAAGTGTGTCCAGCTCTTTTACAGGTGGGGAGGGTACCAGCATCTTATTGATGTCCATATTGAAGGAGACAGAGTTGTATTCGTCGATGTTGTAAAGGAACCTTCCCCCGATTCGCATATTGGTTGGGATGGGTGTTTTGTCGGAGTCCACGCTGTAGGAGATGGGTGTACCCATATTGGTCAGGCTGATTCCGGCTGCCCACTCTCCATCGCTGGAACCCACATTTACCTCGTTCTGATAGTAAAAACCAAGGTCCGCTGCAAAGGAGATCCCCGCCTTAGTACTCTGTCCGTCCGAGGTCTGCTGACCACTGGTGAGGTCGGAACGGATAAAACGGAAGGCAATACCTCCGGAGAAGTTATCTGTAAAGAGCCTGGAGTACCCGGCATCAACGGCAAATTCATTGGGGTTATACTGTCCGGCAAAGCTTCCGTCAATATTGGTAAAGGTGATATTTCCCAGGGAGAAGTAACGCAGGGATGTGCTGATCACCTGCTGTTCATCCACCCGGAAAAATCCGGTCAGATAGGCCAGGTTAATATCGGGGATCAGGTTTCTGAGCCATGGAGTATAGGAGATGGCGAAGCCACCCTTACTATCAACAAAGGCATATTTTCCAATGTTCCAGTGTTGTGAATTTACATCGGGTGTAGTGGCCGCTCCCACATCCCCCATGGCCCCGGCTCTTGAATCGGGAGCAATGGTAAGAAAAGGTACGGCTGTTTGAATGGCATTTAGTTCGGCACCTCCAAGTTCTCCTGTGTTAATCTGGCTGGAAATATTTATGGAAACCAGTATAAATGAACCGCTTATCAATGTAATCAATCTGGGTTTCAATCCTAAGTGCATCTGTTTAATTTTGGTCTGCAATATACTACAATATTATAAGTTCTGGCAACACTGATCACCATCTATTTAGTACGTAATCGGGTCTGTTTTAGTATACAAAGCAATCATTATTTTTTAACTATTTATCGTGCGATAATCAGTTTTCCGGAAGATGAGGCCAGTTCACCCTCTTCCGTACTCAGTGTGGCCCTGTATATATAAATGCCTCCTCCCATTTTTGCTCCACCCGAGGAACTACCATCCCACATCACCGGTTCCAGCCTGTATCCGGCTGAGTAGATCTGCTGATCGATCACTCTTACCAGGGCCCCTGACAGATTGTATATGCTGAGCACCAGTCTAAACTCCCTGTCGGGCCGGTTGTGTTCTATGCTGAACCATGTCTGATCGAAAAAAGGATTGGGATAGTTGTAGATCTGCTCCATCAACATCTCTTCTGAATCCATGACCACAAAATCCAGGGTGGCTTCTGCTGAATTGTTATGAATATCCCAGATCTTCACTCGAATCGAATGGGCTCCCGGCTCCAGCTTGGTGTATGGGTACCTGATTACACCCGAGTTATAACTATTGGTATTGGCCTGGTAAAATTCATTCAGAATAACTGTATTGATCCTGTCATCATTCAGAGTGGCAGTAAGATCGTGACCAATACCGTTCCCGGTGGTGTTGATGCCAAAATTGTCCGAAACATAAGCCAGCAGTTCCGGATTTCCATCGGTGATTCCACCCGATATAAAGAAGGAGTCGTTCATAAATAGCTCGATCTCAGGAAGCTCACTGTCAGTTACATTTTCTGATCCAATTCCCCCAACTGTAAAGTTCTCAAAAGAGCCATGGGCATCAGTTTCCTGGTTGTTGCTGTAGTAGCTGATCTTTCCGGGTCCGTAGGCATAGTTTATATCTTTGGGAATATAGAAGCCGAAACTGAATTGACCGTTCGTCACAGTGGCCTCCCCGCTATAGAGAATATTGTTTCTGGCCTCAAAGGTAAAGGTCGATCCGCCATCATTGGATAGAGTTTCCACAGTTCTGTTTTTATCAAATACTTTGGGGTAGACCTTGCCATTAAAATTGCTCATGAACTGGCTCTCTTCACTCTCCATGTGACCGGCAACAGTTACCCACTGGAAGGCAGACAGGGTGTCGTTTCCCTCAGATGCCGACTTGTTGTTGATGGAGTCGGTCACTATCCTGTGTCGGGGATAGGTGAGTCGTAGCGAAGGATCACCCAGAAGTGTGAAGTTACGTTTGTTGATCCCTGCTCCCGTATTGTTCTTACTGTATATAATAATATCGCCCAGACGGTAATTTTGCTGACTGCTATCCTTCTCAAATACCACCTCGTAGAAGCGTTCGTTGAGTGCATGATTGGGGCCTGAATAGACAAGCCTGGTGGTGGTGAACAGGCCAATGCCACCTCCCTTTGTATTGAGTAGCACATGTTCCCCTGCCGATGTAACCTCCAGGTCCTCCGAACGGTTGTATTCGTCATACCTGCTGAATTCGCAGGTGGCCGTCATAAAGAGAGGCAGCATCTCCTCGTTGCTCCAGGAAAGGATGTCATTGGTGGTGATGATTTTCTCATGGGCGAGGCCCTGGGTTCCGCCATGACCGGTGTAATTTATAATCAGGGCTCCCCTGTTCACTTGGTCACTTAAGGCCCTGGTTACATTGGGGTAACTGGGGCCGGTGGCCAGTTCCTCCTGTGGATAGGCGTCCAGGTATATTTTATTTATGTTATAGGCAGGATAACGGTCTGTCACATAGCTTGCCAGCTCATCGGCCTGCATCATATGAATGTTGCCATCTTCATCGTCGCCGATAAAACAGAGCTGGTTCCGCCATGATCCCTGTCTCTCGGGCTGACCATAAGCGATGATCTTGTCGACCAGGGCAGCAGCTTCCTCCACATCGGACGCAGGCAGGCGACCGATCCCCATATCCAGTAGTCCGTCGTACATCCCCTCGTCGGTGTCGAGCAGACCGAAGTAATCGTCTGATACATATGAATTGGTGGGGGAAAGGGATTCGTCAGACTGGTAGGTGAGGATCTGGTTGGTGTTGAAGAGCTTATCATCACTGCCCCTGTTGTCGTAAGATCCATCACCCAGGAGCAGCAGGTAGTGGCAGCCATAGCCTGTTCCGCCCGTCCGATCGTAGAACATTTTCATAAAGTTACGAATGGCACTTACGTCGGGTGTTCCGGAGGAGAATTCATTAAATACCTGTTGTTGTGTTACCACAGCCACATCCATAAGATCGTTCTCCCTTCTGAATTCAGCGAGTTTTTCAGCCTCCCCGAGAAAGATATCCGGAGTCAGGATGATCATTTCAGGATGTTCAAGTCCATGCAGATCCTGGTTCTCCACTGCTCCCAGGCCCTCTTCTGCATATGCGGGAGCCGGGTAGTTTCCCTCCGCCTGAAAGGCGATAAATTCCCTGTGATCATTGGTCTCAAGGGTAAAGCTGGCAAGGGAACCAGCCAGCGTGAAGGCTATATTTTCAGGATGGCCGGGATCGCTAATCTCCCAGATGATTGTATTAGAGTTGGCGTTTTCTATCTTGAATTGACTAATATTACCCGGTCCTGCACTTCTGGAATCTCTGAATGCCAGCTGATTGCCTGAAAGAGAAAGTTTTGCCCTGCCATTAATGGTGATGGCATTGAGCCACCCTCTGGAGTTGGTATCGGGACGATTATAGGTGAGGGAAAGGGTCAGTTCATCCTGGTCGGGCTTGTATGTGAACTGTTTGGATGTTTCATAGGCATAGGTGGAGGTATAGTGACTCAGGTTGGTGCCGCTTATACTAATTGTTCCCAGCAAATCGTTGTTGGCACTGAGTGAGAAAGTCGAAGTAACACCTGAACGGGCTGCTGTCGCTGTCTGTATGCGTACATCTTCACCTTCAACTCTTCCCTCAATGTTAAAGGAATAGTTTTCGGTAAGGTTCACATTAAAGAGATCCCCGTACCACTCTCTTCCGGAATGAATCAGGTTGTAACTTTCATCTTCATGAAAGTCGCGGAAATCATAAGAGCTTACACTGTGGGTGGGAGAGGCAGTACTTAGGGTCGCATCTGCCGGGCCATCTGCTGCACCCTTGCTGTCGGTCAGAAAGTAGTAGCCTTTCCATGAATAGGTGTGCAGATGGTGAAGATAGATGCTGTTCTTTTCATCATAGGTCCAGCTTTCGGGTCCCTGTGCATAAAAGAGAATGTGATCGCCCGGGCCAAAGAGTCCGTCCGTTCCTTTATGCACATAAATGGGCAATGCTTCCAGGTCGTCGATGCTCCCGGCGGAGAATTGTTCAGGGAGCAAGGTGGCTCCTGAGCCGTAAACCCTGACTGAAGCCGGGTTCTGGAGACCTATATCCTGGAGTTGTTCATAGCTGAGTTTGTGTATTCCGCACTTCTCCACAGAGATTTTGAACCAGGATCCGGAGGCAAGAATTGAATGATCTGTCCAATCCCCGGCAATGGCGCTTCTCAGTGGTGCCATGGCAGGCTCCTTCTCCAGAATAATCTCAAAACTATCCACCTGCTGCACGGTTCCACCCGCCTGCATAATAAAGGGAAGAACCTTAACTAAAACGAAGGAGCGCCCTGCTTCCCTGGCAAGTGAATACTCAACGAGGGGATTGGTATGCAGATGTTGGGGGTCGATTCTCCGAAGGATCTCAGGCGACAAAGGTGTTGTTCCTTTAAGCCTGATGGAAACCACCGGTAACATACCCTCCTCTGTCCAGCTGATTTTTCTTGTGATATATGGTAACGTATTCTCACCATCCTCGTATAATGCATTTGGAAAGAAATGGCCAGGATCCTCTCTATTCCATTGAATATTAACATCTTCAATTTGTGAATAGAGAAGAATAACGGGGTAAAAGAGGATGAGGGAAAATAGCTTTCTCATAAAAACTGTGCAAACGGCAACTAAAATATGTATTTAAACGTTGAATATGACGTTCGTAGTATATAATCCTTACAAAAGTAGGGAACTGAAAGTCACGAGGCGAATGCCGGGTAAATAGGTAAATAGTTGGTTTCTGAGTTTAAACTGGAATGGAGTGAGAAAGCTAGCAATGGGATATATAGGCATATTGTTGGGTGCAGGTTTGCTGCCGGGGATAGCTGTGGAAGCCTTTGCACAGGATCCTGCATTCTCCCAATTCTATGCAAATCCACTCTACATGAATCCGGCTATGGCCGGTGTGGAAGGTCCTGCCAAGGTATACCTTGGTTACAGGAACCAGTGGCCGGGAGCAAACAATCCCTATGTTACCTACCACGCCTCCTATGAACAGTTTATGGAGCCCCTGAATAGTGGTCTGGGCTTTCATATCAGTAACGACCGGCAGGGTGGTGGTGTTTTTAATACCATGTCTCTGGATGCTATTTATTCCTACCACCTGAAGGTCTCTTCGGATCTGATGATTACGGGAGGACTTCAGGCTTCGGTTGGACAGCGAAATATGAATACAGATGACCTGGTACTTCCTTCGGAACTCGCCGGTATTGGAAGTTATACACTCACCCCCTATTCAAAGGTATTTCCCGATTTTGCATTTGGTTTTGCTGGGTTTTTTAAGAACTTCTACGGGGGAGTAGCCTTTCACCACCTGCTGGAACCCTATTCTTCTCCTTCAGAGGACCCTAATACAAGGATATCAAGGAAATATACGGCCCACTTTGGTGCTATTATTCCGGTATATGAAAAGAGGCTGGGTAAGGAGGTTCTGGAACTTTCCCCCAACCTTGTATTCCTTCAACAGGATATTTATCAACAATTGAACTATGGGCTTGAAGTGCTGTACAGGGGCATGATAGTGGGGGTCTGGTTCCGCCAGGACCTGTTGTTTTCATTCGGTACGGCAATCTTCTCAGCGGGCTATGGTAACGGCCAATTCAGGATTCGTTACTCTTATGATGCCAAACTCTCAGCACCCGATTTGCATATTCCCTCTCTTGGGGCGCATGAATTATCGATGGTGGTTTTATTTAAGAATCTCTATAAATCCAATAAGCACAGGGCAATAAAATGTCCTAAAATTTAGTTACTTTTGGTAGAAGTTTCTATAATATTTATATTTAGTCAAGTTTATAATTGAAAAACACTAAGCCATGAAAATGATGATGAGACTGTTCCCTGTATTACTTATTGCGCTGATGCTTTGGGGATGTGGAGGAAAAGACATTACCTCATCAGGCAATGTTTCAACGACTACCGGATGGGCCTATAATGACCCTGAAAATGGTGGTTTTGAGGTAAACACTGCTGCTGAGCAGGAGACCGGGCCGGGACTGACCCTGATTGAAGGTGGTACCTTTACAATGGGTAAGACACAGGATGATGTGTTGTATGATTGGAACAATATGCCACGCAGAGTAACTATCAGCTCTTTCTACATGGATATCACTGAAGTACGGAATGTGGACTACCGGGAGTATATAAACTGGCTGAGCCGGGTTTTCGGGATGAACAATCCCCAGGTGGTACAGGCTGCTAAGCCTGATACACTGGTCTGGCGCGATCCAATGGCTTATAATGAGCCCTTTGTGGATTACTACTATCGCCATCCTTCCTTTAATGAGTATCCTGTTGTGGGTGTCAACTGGCTCCAGGCCCAGGATTACTGCATCTGGAGGACCGACAGGGTCAATGAGATGATCCTGGTGGATATGGGGCATATCGAACTTTCCACAGATCAGCAGGATGAGCGAAATTTCAATACTGAGGCCTATATTTATGGTCTTTATACCCCAAACATTATCAATCCTCAGCCAAGTCTGAACCCCAATACGGAATCAAGACTGATCAGTATTGAGGATGGGATCCTGCTGCCCAAGTACAGGCTTCCTACAGAAGCTGAGTGGGAGTATGCTGCTCTGGGACTAGTTGGAAACACGGTGGATGAGTTATTGTGGGAACGCAGAACATATCCATGGAACGGACATAATCTCAGGAACGACAATCCCCGTGAAATGGGAAAAATGCAGGCCAATTTCGTCAGGGGTAACGGTGATTATATGGGTATGGCCGGTAGCCTGAATGACGGTGGATCTGTAACCGTTCCGGTGCGGTCTTACTGGCCCAACGACTATGGTCTTTACTGCATGGCTGGAAATGTAAATGAGTGGGTTCAGGATGTATATCGTCCCATGTCATCTCAGGATGTATCTGCTTTCAGACCCTTCAGGGGAAATCAGTTTGATCAGCTATCCATTGATGCCAACGGAAACCCAATGATTGACAGTCTTGGACGCGTGGAAAGGGAGCCCATTACAGAAGCGGATGTTGAGGGACGTCTTAATTATCGTAAATCGGATTACCGCAACTATATGGATGGTGACAAGGAATCTGTATTTGAAGCAGGTGAAAGGAGTCAGGACGTATACAATGGTTCCGGAAGCATGTATGTCAATACTGAAACTGAGAGAATGTCCATGATGAGCGATCAGACAAGGGTTTATAAGGGCGGATCATGGAAGGACCGGGCCTACTGGCTGAGTCCGGGTGAACGTCGTTATATGATAGAAACTGAAGCCACGGCTGATCTGGGGTTCCGCTGTGCGATGACACGTGTGGGAACACCTACTGGATTTTAAAAGGATTCAATTATTGTAGAATATCAGGGGGCTGTTCCGCCGTGGCGGATCGGCCCCTGTTTTTTTATGACTAAGCCGTATGTCCACAGCGCAGATTTACGAAGAGTTCCTTCAATCAAAAGGCATCTGTACCGATACACGCGGTGAGGTGGATGGATCTCTTTTCTTTGCTCTCCGGGGAGATCAGTTTGACGGAAACCGTTTTGTTGAGAATGCTCTTGAGGGAGGGTGCCGGTTGGCCATTACAGAGAGAGCTGATCTGGAAGGTTCTCCCCGGGTTGTTGTTGTGCCTTCTTCCCTGAAACTTCTACAAAACCTGTCCCATCATCATCGCTTGCAGGTAAATCCAAGGCTTGTGGCCATTACAGGGAGTAATGGTAAAACAACTACCAAAGAGTTGA
Source organism: Bacteroidales bacterium (assembly GCA_029931975.1). Lineage (GTDB taxonomy): Bacteria > Bacteroidota > Bacteroidia > Bacteroidales. The sequence continues at coordinate 15,670 of JAOZQY010000042.1, forward strand.
TGGCGGCCGTACTTTCAACACAATATGAGCTTCTGGCCACAGAGGGCAATATGAACAACCATATCGGTGTGCCTCTAACATTGCTTAAATTGAGCGGGGAGGAGATTGCTGTTATTGAAATGGGTGCCAATCATCCAGGGGAGATCGCAGAACTGGCAAAGATTGCGGCTCCGGAAGTTGGTCTGATTACCAATGTGGGGAAGGCCCACCTGGAAGGATTTGGTTCCCTGCAGGGGGTATTGAATGCCAAGGGAGAATTGTATGAATACCTTGCGGCCCATGATGGAAATGTCCTAATCGATGGTAGAGATCAGATATTAATCCAGAAGGCCGAAGAATGTGGGGTAAATTCCAGGTTGATAACGGCCGGGGGAGATTTACCAGTGTCCCTGAGCTTGCTTGGACAGCAACCTTTTCTTGAAGTTGAGCTTCAGATAGGGGGTGAGGTTCTGGCCATTTCGACCGGACTGGTTGGGACGTATAATATGCAGAATATCTTGCTGGCAGCAGGTACAGGAATGCACTTTGGAATTTCTCCGGAAAACATTGCAGTGGCCATTTCAGGATATCATCCGAAAAACCTACGATCCCAACTAATAGAAGGAGAGAGAAACAGCCTGGTTCTCGACTCTTATAATGCCAATCCCAGCAGCATGCGGAAAGCCATTGAGGGAGTGCTTAGCTATGCCACTTTACCCACCATGCTGATCCTGGGCGATATGGCTGAACTGGGCAACTCTTCTGACCAAGAGCACAGGGCTCTGCTTCAATTGATCGGTACCCTGGATGTGGACCGGGTTTTACTGGTGGGGCCAACCTTTTTTGATGTTTGTGAACCTTCCGGGCATATAACTGTTTTCAGGGAGAGAAGTGAAGTGGAAGCCTTTCTCAGGAAGGAGAAACCTGAAGGCTACCAGATCCTTGTGAAAGGCAGCCGGATAATGGAGCTGGAAAGGTTAACATCTCTGCTATAAGATAACCTGCTCTCTAACGTTTAAGCCAACTGCTGGTAGAGGAACCTTTTGATCTTATGGGTGGCTGTTTTCTCGAAGGGCGCCACCTGCAGGATCATTGCCTGAAGCTTTGAGTTTCGGGCCACATGCTGGTTCACCTGGATCATCAGTTCAGCCAGTGCTTCATCTGCCTTCGCCTGAAGCTGCTTTGTGTATTCGGCTGCATTCTCCTTCAGGTGCTGGAGTTGCTCTTCCATAACCTCCATCTTAAGGTGCACACGTGCAGTCAACTTGCCCTTGTATTCCATCACCAGCGATTCATTTACCAATGCATTGCTGTTGAGTACAGCCTCGATCTCTTCGGGATAGATATTTTCACCATTGGGTCCCAGAATCATGTTCTTGGAACGTCCCTTGATATAGATGATCCCCTTCTTATCCATGATTCCCAGGTCACCTGTACGGAAATATCCGTCTTCGGTAAATACTTCGCGGGTTTTTTCCTCATCCTTGTAATAGCCTTTCATGATATTGGAGCCCGTGGCCACAATCTCGCCCTCTTTGGTAACGGGATCGGGATTGTTGATCCTGATAGTTACCCCTTCCATGACTTTTCCCACAGAATGGAAGACTGCATTGGCCGGGTTGAAACCGGCAAGCATGGGTGAAGTTTCTGTAAGTCCGTAACCAATTGCATAGGGAAACCCCCCATCCAGGAGGAACCTCTCCACATCGGGAGCCAATGGGGCGCCACCAATGCCAAAGAAGCGTATATGTCCGCCAAAGAAATCCATCAGTTTTTTGACAGCTGCTTTGGAGAGCAGCTTCCGCGTGGGCCCGAACTTCATCAGGAGGCGCAGGGGTGCCGATTTGCTGAGTGCGGGCTTCACGGTGGCCCGGTATATTTTTTCCATAATCAGCGGAACCGTGAGCATGGTTGTGGGCTGAAATTTTTTCAGTACCGGTTTGAGATAAGCGGCTGTGGGTGCCTTGTCGATGTACTGAGCCATGGCGCCATTGAGCAGGGTCACCAGCATTCCGATGGTACACTCATAGGTGTGTGCCAGTGGCAAAACGGAAAGCCAACGATCCTCCGGAACCACCTTGTGTACGGTGCCAGACTGTACCGCATTGCTCAGAAGATTGGTATGCGTCAGCATCACACCCTTGGAGCGGCCGGTAGTTCCTGAAGTGTAGATTATGGAGGCAAGATCTTCGCCTGCGGCCTCATAAAAGCCCTTGTCATCCACTGAGATTTTTGTCTCTTCATTTAGTTTTGTCAGTTCGCCCGGTGTACCGGCAGGTTCTGAAACCACTCCTTTAACGATATCCAGCAATTTGAAGTCATCGGTATTGATCACCATCTCCACTGTGTCGGGTAAGCCCTCATTCAGCCTGGAGACCAGTTTTCCGGAGATAAAAACAGTTTTTACTGCAGCGTGCTCCAGGATGGAGCGAACCTCGGTGGGTCGAAAATCGGGAAGAATAGGAACTGTGGTAGCCCCGCAGATCAGGGTGCCAAAGTAGGAGATTCCCCAGTGGGGACTGTTCTCGGCCAGGATGGCCACATTGTTTCCTTTGCCAACACCGGCGCTTTTCAACATAACAGCCACATGCTGGGTGGCCCTGTCAAGCTCTTCATAGGTGTAAGCGGTGCCATCCACACTGGTCAGCGAGGGTCGGGAAGCGAAAAGTTTAGCGCTATTCTTTATCATCATGGGAAGATTGCACATCTCTTCCGGTATATATTTCTTATAAGTATCCATCATCTTTTGTTAAGGTTTTTGCGGGAGCTTTGTTTATACAACTACTTTCGGAATGATTGCTCCATATCACTAAATTTCCGTTTTCGTTTCAGGAAAAAATCAGCTACAATACTGCCCTGATATTTCCCTCTTACAATAACGTTATTTCCTTCTGATTTGTTATGGTTATTCGTCCCCCTATATGATGATTTCATCCCATAATAGGCCCTGTGCGCCCTGAAGACCGCCCAGAAATCCCGGAAGGCCCCCTGGAACAGGAAACGAAGGGCCGAAATCCCATCCAGCACCATCCTGAAAAAAATGATTCTTCCACGGCCAGGGACCGGCAGGTTTTTGTAGAGCAGCAGCAGGTTATTCCGGAAGTTGAGGAAGGTCTTAAAAGAATTTCCACGCTGCAGGGTGGCACCTCCAACATGGAATACTGTAGAAGTGGGAACACAGCGAATCCGGAATCCCATTCTTTGCAGTCGCCAGCAGAGATCAATCTCCTCCATATGCGCAAAAAACTGTTCGTCCAGTCCCCCCGACTCCCTGTAAAGCTTCGTCCGGACCATCAGGCAGGCGCCTGATCCCCAGAAGAGATCGCTGGCGTCATCATACTGGCCAAGATCCTTCTCCAGGTGGTCGAAGATGCGGCCACGGCAGAAGGGATATCCAAATTTATCTATGTAACCACCAGCTGCACCGGCATATTCAAAATGAGTTTTTCGTTTAAAATCCAAAAGTTTTGGGGAGCATGCAGCAATATGCTGATCTTTCTCCATCTCCTCCAGCAAAGGTTCCAGCCACCCTTCAGTTACTTCAATATCGGAGTTAAGGAGCAGGATATATTTGGCATCGATTTGCTCAATAGCCCGGTTGTATCCGCCGCTGAAGCCGTAATTCTTATCCAGTTCAATGATTCGGATGTGGGGATATTCCTTAAGCATAAACTCAAGGGAGTCATCACCAGACCCATTATCTGCCACAACGATTTCCGACTGGGGATGAGTGGTATGTTGAACCAGTGAAGGCAGAAATTGTTCCAGGAACCGTTTTCCGTTCCAGTTCAGGATTACAATGGAGACCAGTCTCATGAGGCCAGCATGATTTTTTGGATGACTGACTGAAACTCGTTGAAAATAGTAAGGTTGGAACACACAAAGTGTTCATCAAAGAGGGGATTTGTATGTCCCGCGAAATCGGAAACTGATCCGCCAGCCTCCTTTACCAGGAGAATGCCTGCTGCAATATCCCAGGGATGAAGTCCATATTCATAGAAACCATCGTAGCGGCCACAGGCCACATAGGCAATATCGGTGGCTGCCGAACCCAGCCTCCGAAGGCCATGAGAGTGCTTCATAAAATAATCCATGCTCTGCATAAACTGCTCCAGAAGAAGGAAATTGGTATATGGAAAACCGGTGGCAACCAGGGCCCTATCAACTGTGGAGACGTCGCTGACCCGGATGGGTGTGCCGTTGAGCCAGGCACCTCCGTCTTTCCAGGCATAGAAAAACTCATCCAGCCCGAATTCATAGACGATGCCGGCAACCACCTCGCCATCTTCTGTGAGGCCAACACTGATGGCAAATGGAAATACACCATGAATAAAGTTGGTGGTTCCATCCACTGGATCAATTACCCAGTTATAGGTCTTTCCCTGTTTGCTACTGGTTCCTTCCTCGGCGATGAAACCCGCTTCGGGCAAAAGCTCTGAAAGTCCGGATACCAGGATCTCTTCGGCCTTTTTATCCACTTCGGTAACAAAATCCATTCGTCCCTTCTCCCGGATGGACAGATCCTTCCTGTTCATATGCCGGTCTCTCACATAGGCGGCTGCGATCTTAACCACTTCCATGGTACTGAAACATATCTCTTTATACTGCATTTAAGTCCCCTTCATTCTTTGCAATGCAAAGAAAGTCAAAAATTCATTAATAGCAGGTCGGCCACCACGAAAGTACTCCCTCCTGTAAAGATCATATCATCGGCCCCTGCTTCTTTCTGTGCAGCCCGGTATGCTTCTTCCACATTGGAATAAGGGCTTCCGCTTAAGCCATACTCCCCGGCCCTCAAGGTGAGCATTTCTGCATCCATGGAGCGGGGAACCGACGATCGGGTAAAGTAATATGTGGCTTCGGGAGGGAGCAGGGCTAGTATGGCATGGAGGTCCTTGTCATTGACCATGCCCCAGACCATATGAAGCTTCTTCCAGGCAAGCTGTTTGATCTGAGCGATCACAGCGGCGATTCCATCGGGATTATGAGCCGTATCGCAGATGCTGCGTGGATTGTGTCCAATGGTTTGCCACCTGCCAAGGATGCCGGTCGATGTGCCGACCGAGGCAAATCCTTTCAGAATATGAGAATCTTGGATGGCCCAGTTCAGCCTCTGCAACTCTTTCAGGGCACAATAGGAAGTAATGATGTTCTCCTGTTGGTAGTCCCCGGTTAGATCGCAGCTGATAGTTAAAGTGGAAACATCGCCAGGTAAGCCAATCCTAAGGTGCATGATTCCATCCTGGTCAAGGGTTCGGAATTGTGGTTTGTAAAGCTGGTTGGCACAGAGAACAGGCGCCTCTTTTTCACGAGCCATGGAGCGCAACACATCATCCGTTGGTGTTTCGGCCCGTCCGATAAGCAAAGGTACCTTCTCTTTGATGATTCCTCCTTTCTCCCTGGCGATGGAAGTGACTTCACTTCCCAGGAATTCAGTATGGTCCAGTGAAATATTGGTAATTACAGAAAGCACGGGTGTGATAATGTTGGTGGAGTCGAGCCTGCCGCCCAGTCCTGTTTCAATCACAGCCACATCCACCTTTTCCCTGGAGAAATAGTCAAAGGCCATGGCTACAGTCATCTCAAAAAACGAGGGATTTATCTCCCTGATTATCTCTTGGCTACCCTTAACAAATTTACATACCTCATCTTCAGGTATGGGGCGACCGTTTATCCTGATACGCTCCCTGAAATCAAGCAGGTGGGGAGAGGTGTATAATCCGGTCTTAAATCCGGCAGCCTGCAACACTGAGGCAAGCATATGACTCACTGATCCCTTGCCATTGGTTCCGGCCACATGGATGGAAGCGAAGTTGCGGTGGGGCTGACCGAGGTAGGAATCCAGGGAGAGGGTGTTATCCAGGTTGTCTTTATAAGCCGACTTCCCTTGTCGCTGGTACATGGGCAAAGAGGTGAAGAGAAAATCGATGGCTTCTTTATATCTCATTTCTGAAAAAATGCTAGCTTCCAAGAATTATGTTTCTCCATATTCAAATCGTTAATAACTGTGTGTATAACTCGCTGTAATGTGAATAATTTGATGGCTTACGGAGGACAAAAAGTCCTACTTTTAAAGCAAGATACTTATACACCTTTACTCGATTTTGCGAAGTAAAGTTAGCGTAATGGGAGGGGAAATATGGCAAGTGTAGTGGAAAATAATCGCAAGATATTCGTTCTGGATACCAACGTCTTGCTTCACGATTACAAAAGCATCCACAATTTCGATGAGCATGATATCGTAGTGCCCATCACTGTATTGGAGGAGCTGGACCATTTTAAGAAGGGAAATGGCATCATTAACTTCCATGCCCGCGAGTTTACCAGGGAACTGGATAAACTCAGTGGGGATAAGCTTTTTAATGGCGGTTTATCCCTTGGCAGGGGGAAGGGAAAACTGAGTATTTGTACCGGTCAGAAGCCATCAGAAAACCTGGCCGAATCCTTTCCTGAGAATACACCCGATCACAGGATTCTGGCCATTGCAGAGTATCTGCACCTGAAGAACCCTGCGACCAGCCCCGTGATTTTGATCACTAAGGACATCAACCTGAGAATGAAAGCCAAATCCCTTGGGATCATGGCGCAGGACTATCATAACGATATGGTCCAGAACATTGATGATATTTACGAGAATGTAAAATCGAACGATGTGGCGGACGGAACCGTGATCTCCGATATGTACGAATCCATGGAGGGTGTTCCGGCAAGTCGTTTCGGCCTTAAGAAGCCACCACTTGCACACCAGTATTTCATATTCAGGAACGATAACAAGAGCGGACTGGGACATTATGATCCTTTTAACAAGGTGGTAAACCGCGTGGAGAAGACCCGTACCTATGGAATTGATCCGCGCAATGCCGAGCAGACTTTTGCACTGGATGCGCTGCTCAGACCAGAGGTGCAGCTGGTGGCGCTTACCGGGAAGGCCGGTACCGGTAAGACTTTACTGGCCCTGGCTGCTGCCATACACCAACGGAAGATGTATACTCAGATATTCCTGGCCAGGCCCATCGTGCCCCTTGGTAACCGCGATCTCGGGTACCTGCCGGGTGATGTGGATGAAAAAATCGGGCCTTATATGCAGCCCCTCTTTGATAACCTCTCAGTGATCAAACAGAAATTCAAGCAACAGAGTAAGGAGCACAGTCGCATTGAGGAGATGCAACAAAGCGAAAAGCTATTGATCACACCCTTGGCCTATATTCGCGGACGAAGTCTTTCCAGGGTCTTTTTTATTGTGGATGAAGCACAGAACCTGACTCCCCACGAGGTGAAAACTATTATCACAAGGGCAGGGGAGGGTACAAAAATGATCTTTACCGGAGATATACAGCAAATCGACTCTCCTTATCTGGATACCAAATCCAATGGATTGACCTACCTGGCAGATCGCATGAAGGGTCAGGATATCTTTGCCCATGTGCACCTGGTCAAAGGAGAACGCAGCTACCTGGCCGACCTGGCCAGCAATCTGCTTTAAAACTCTAATAAAAACGGGATGACGAAACGCAGGCTATACATCATACGACACGGGAAATCCAGCTGGGACAATGAGGGGCTCGATGACATTGACCGTCCCCTGACTCAAAGGGGCATCCGGAATGCAGGTGAAATAGCAGAAAGATTTTTGAGGAAATCCTTGAATCCCCAGCTCATCCTGTCCAGTCCGGCCAACAGGGCTTTGAATACCGCCTTGATTATGTCGAAGATATGGGATGTTTCACCAGAGAATCTGCAGATACATGAGCCGCTTTATTTGGCCGATGTTTCAGAGATTGAACAGGTGGTATCCTCCGCACCATCTGAAATTACCGATCTGGCCATATTTGGCCACAATCCCTCTTTTACAATGTATGCAAATCTCTTCCTGGCATCACCCCTGGATAATCTTCCAACAGCCGGGGCGGTAATAGTGACACTGGAGTCGGAAGAGTGGGAAGGAATTGAGCGGAGACATGTAAAAGGGACCTATGTGGATTATCCAAAGCGAAAATAGCAGAATGACAGAACCGATAATTGAGGTTGCCTGTGCGATTATTATGGACGGGGAAAGGGTTCTTGTTGCCCAGCGAAGCGAGGAGATGCCCCATCCTCTTAAATGGGAGTTTCCAGGTGGAAAACTGAAGCCTGGCGAGACCCCTGAAAATTGCATTATCCGTGAGATCCGTGAGGAACTTGGAGTGGAGATCACAGTGCAAAAATTACTTCCTTCAGTGAAGCATACTTACAGGACCAATAAGGTTAAACTGATTCCGTTTGTATGCCTTATCAAAGGAGGAGAAATCAGCCTGTCGGAACACAAATCGTACCGTTGGGTGCATCGCTTCGAACTGAATCAAATTGACTGGCTGGAAGCAGATGTTGATGTGTTTCTACTCGTAGAGAGATACTGCTAATTCAACAGGGTCCCAATCCAATCGGCCAAAGTCTTCAAAAACTCACCAAGGGGTAAGCCAACGCTGCTGAATTCTTCATCCACCTGGGTGACCACAAAAACAAGGAAGAGCAGGTAAATACCCAACATAATAAATGCTTTTGTTCTGGTGAATTTTTTCCCAATTAGCATGGTGGTTAGGGCCAGGAAAGTTGCCAGAAGCAGGAAGACCCACACTTCCTGGGTAAAGGCCAGCAGTTCGGAATTGAGAGCCATGCTCTCTCCATTGATCAGGTTGTAGAGAAGGATCGGAAAACCCAGAGCAAAGGCGATATCGAAAATATTGCTTCCCAGGGCGTTGCTTACCGCATCATCATAATTTCCTTTCCTGGCATCTTTTATGGAAATAATGGTGTCAGGCACCGAGGTGGCTGCCGCTGAAAAAACCACAGCCACAAAGATCAGCGGGATGCTGGTTTTTTTTCCAAAGAGATCTGTTCCGAATACCAGTAGCCAGGTACCAAAGGTCATAACCAGTGTGCTGACACCCAGAAGAATCCATGCCTTTAAGGGGCTTATTTTTTTATCATACAATACCAGTGAAGCCAAATCCAGGCTAAATAAAGACCGCAAGGGGGGCATATTCAGATGCTCCCGGGGTATTGTAAAACCGGGGTCGGGGATTTTACGTTGTTTTGAGATGGTAAAAAGGAGTCCCATGTAAAGGAGGTAAAACAGCAACAGGATAAGTCCGTGCCGGCCCAGTAATTCACCTCTGAATAGAAAGCTTACAAAAATTAGCTGAGAAAGAAGCAGCACGCTTCCTTCACGTAACAATATCTTCTTGTTCAATACGATGCTTTTAATCTTTCCGGAGTAGAAGAGCATCAGCAGCACCAGAGGAGGAATAATCAGCAGGTTAAACAGTGCACTTCCCGAAGTAACGCCCAGTCCCCCCGAAAACCCGTCTTCATCATGCAGGTAGAAGAGGAAGAAAAGGGTGGTCAGGAACTCGGGCATTGAGCTGGCTATGGCATTGAGGGTAGCTCCCTTGATGCCGGGAGGTAATTTTCGGCCCAGGTAGTCGGATGCGATCTCGAAACCATGTGATGAGCGCCATATAATAATGCAGCTGATGCTTATATAAACAATTGAAAGCGCCATCAATTCTCGTTGGGAACGAATTTTACAAGGTGCATGATCTGGTCATCCAGGAAATTATCCTCATACTCCATCAGGAAGCGCTGAAAGAAGCGGCTGATTTTTTTTTCGGAAAGGAGCGCCATATAGCCGAGCCACTGTTCTCCCAGCCAGATGGGCAGGATATAGAGCTGGTAGTCGTGATCTGGCAGGGAAATTGTTCCTGCAAGTGTAATTTCTTCCAGGGTTTTACTCTTATCAAGCATCCCTTGCTCCGTAAGTACTTTATCGATCTGATTGTTGGATTCATATCCCAATATCCCACTCCCTTCGGTCTCGAAATAGGCATGGGAGATATCCAGGAAAGAAAAATTATAAAACTGCACTGTAAACATTGTGATACGTTCTCCCAGATCTTCGATGGATGTGATCTTGCCCGTGGCTATATCATTTTTAATGGGATCGAAGGCAGTGGCCAGGTTGAAAGGGATATAGCTGATCACATGGATCAGGGAACCCAGGATCACCACCAGGATTATATAGATCAGCAGGGTGATTACCAGGGGATAGAACTGGCTGGGTGATAGCTCTAAAACCAGTTTAGCCAATGGAATAGACAGGGCAATAAAGGTTGTAGTATAGAAGACCAGCAGGATAATACGTTGCAGCTTATAGATAAAGCTGTGGGAACGACGCTTGCTCATGGTTTAAAGATACAAAAAACGAAACAGTTTATTCAAGATACAGGCGACGCGGACTCTCCGGTAATGCTTCCCCTATATGCATGGCAGAGCTCTCAGAATTTGTATCTTGTATGAGATAGATTCACGCAGACGGCAAATGCCAGACAGGGAAGAACATAAGATTGAGCCGCAGCACTGGGTAGAAAGATATGGCGATTATCTTTTTTCTTATGCTATTATGCGGGTGAATGACAGCAGCAAGGCAGAGGATATTGTGCAGGAGACTTTCATGGCAGGCCTGAAGGCAAGGGAGCAGTTCAGGGGAGAGAGTGCGGAGCGTACCTGGCTCACTTCGATTCTGAAGAGAAAAATTATTGACACTTACAGAAAAAAGTATACCTCAAAGGAGCTTAACTTCGGGGAGCATGAAGAGACTGTCTTTGACGGAGACTTTTATCGCAGTGAGGAGCCTTTCAGGGGACACTGGCTGGATGGAAAGGGACCCCATTCTAACTCCCTGCTTCCGGATGGGGAACTGGAGCAGCAGGAACTGATGAAGTTTATCAGTCTCTGTATAGATCAATTGCCACCACAGCTGGCAGCAGCCTTTGCAATGAAGATGATCGACGAGGAAGATTCTGCTACCATTTGTAAGGAGCTGGGCATTACTGCGTCTAATCTGTGGGTCATGTTGCACAGGGCCAGGTTGAGAATGAGAGAATGTTTGGAAAAAAACTGGCTAAATTAGGATGACAAAAGGACCGGGATACAGATTCATGGTTTACATGAGTAAACAGATGATTGCCTGTGATGAAGCAAGCTTTCTTATCTCATATAGGGAAGATCATCGTCTGGGGCTAAGGAAATGGTGGAACTTGAAAATGCACCTTCTTAGCTGTCACCTGTGTAGAAAATATGCCAGACAGATTGGGGAACTCAATTCCAGCCTTGAGGTTTACCGGGAACATTGCAGCCATGAGTCCTGCGAGCATCACCTCTCCCCGGAAGCTGGTTCACGGATCACAAAGCTTGTTAAGCGAGATCTAAATGCTAAATAGTTGTTAAAATCCCATATTCCTACAGCATTCTTGTAAGGAAAGTTTCGCATCCCCGTCAAAAATCAGGTTAATCCCCGGGAAGCCAATGCTGTTAAGTTTGGTGAGCTGAAGTGCGGAGAGGGAAAATGTGGAGAAGGCAAGTGTGGAGAAGGAGATTAGAAAGAGGCAGGCTCCAAGAAGAAAGCAGAGAAGAAGTAAGATTATTCCGGAGCCCCGGATTTATCCGGGGTTCCTTTTAACAAACAAAAAAATGGAAAGCATGGTAGGACTGGGACTCAGAAGGGATATTGCAGAGGAGATTCTGGATAGCAGTGTTCTCAGGGAGCTGAAAGCTTTCCTGGATGATAACCAGGTGACTATTTATTCGGAACACCTGAGCTATACCAAAAGTAAGAATGCCCACCTCTATGACCTTCTGCCCATTCCCTTTCGCCAGGATGCCGTGGCCCATGTGGTTGACAGGATCCGCCGGGTGCAGGACCTGCTGGAGAGACCCCTGGCCATCGAAAATGTATCCTACTATACACCCGTGGCTGCGGAAATGAGCGAGATCGAATTCATCAATGAAATTGTGGAAGGGGCCGATTGCAAGATCTTGCTGGATGTGAACAATGTATATGTGAATGCATTTAATCATAACTACGATGCAAAGGAGTTTATCGATGGTATTCCCCTCGAGCGGGTGGCCTATATCCATATGGCGGGCCATGAGAAGGTGGCGCCAGATCTGATTATCGACACCCATGGTCAGCCCATCATCGATCCGGTATATGAGCTGTTTGAATGGACCATCCAGAAGATGGACCCCGTACCGGTTTTGCTGGAGCGTGATTATAATTTTGCTGATCTGGAGCAGATTCAGGGGGAGCTTACACAGTTAAAAAGCATACTAAACAAGCACTGGGAGGTGAAGCATGAATCTGCGTGAGGACACCATAAGGATACAGGAACAGCTGGGTGAGTACTGCAGAACCGGTGAGGATCAGGAATTGCCCGGAGTGACCCCCGGCAGGCTCCATCATTACCGTCGCCTGGTCTCCAATGTGGTAGGAGATACTCTTCGTACGGCCTTCCCGATTTCTGTGGCCGCTCTGGGCGAGGAGCTATGGGACTTGCTTGTTCAGGACTTCTTTTCGGCCGGACTTCCCCAAACACCACAGGTGTGGAAATTGCCTTTTGAGTTCTATGAGTATCATGAAAATAGAAAGACTGGTGAAAGGATCTCTAAACTCTGGCTGAATGACTTGCTCTGTTTTGAGTGGATGGAGATAGAGGTCCATACCATGGCCGACAGGTCTGCTCCCGATTTTATAACTGAAGGGGATATTTCTAAAGACGCCCTGGTATTTAATCCTGAGTATGAGATTGTCCATCTGGAATACCCTGTACATATGCATCCGGCATTGGAGGTCGCTGAATTAAAGGGCGATTACTATGCCCTGCTCTATCGCCTGCCCGAAACAGGACATGTGCAATTTCTGGACCTCTCTGCCTTGAATATTTACATTATCAACCGCCTGCAGGAAGAGAAAGTGCCCCTGCAGGAGCTCAAAGGTGAATTTGCCCGTGTGGCGGGCATAGAGAGCGGCAGGTACCTGGATGAAGCACTTCAGACTTTCCTTGGGGATCTGCTGAAGCGAAAACTGATCCTTGGATTTATTCGAAAATAATCAAACAACTGTATTACTTCCCGGGCTCAATCAGTCCTGTTAAATTTGGGGGGTCTTTTTTGATGAAACGAGCTGGCTTCCTGGTAAGCTGCTGCCACAGCCAGGATGGTCGCTTCGTCAAAGAGATTGCCAAGGAAGGATATACTGGTGGGTGAGCCCGAATCCTTAAAGCCATTGGGCACCACAACCACGGGGTGACCGGTAAGATTGGTGGCCAGCAGATGGTCACCTCCCTGGAAGGAGGGGATTACCACCACATCGAATTCTTTTAAGCGCCGGTTATAATCTTCAATAAGATCGTGCCTGATCCGCATGGCCTGGATATACTCCACAGCTGTAATATACCTGGCAGTACGGAAAAGGTTGGGCCATGCATAGCGGTGCTGCCTTACCAGCATGGTGTCGCGGTTGGAACGGGTAAGCTCGTCAAATGCAGCCGCAGCTTCGGCCTCGAGGATGATTGACATGGCATAGTAGGGGAGCTCATCACTTTCCAGTTCCACCGGGATCAGATCGGCCCCAAGTTTTTTCAGTACCCGAAGGGTCTGTTTGTCAAACCTGGATACCCCGTATTCACTATCAAAAGCACTTTTGAAATATCCGATACGCAGGTCTGAAAGATTCACTTTACCAGGATAGGTGAAGCCAGCATCAATAAGGGTCTTATCGCTAGGATCCAAACCCCTGATGGCATCAAAAACAATGGCACAATCGGTGGCACTCCTGCATATGCTACCCACCTTATCCATGCTCCAGCTCAGGGCCATGGCTCCCGATCGGGTGACCCTCCCATAGGTGGGCCTTAGTCCGGTCGTGCCGCAACGGGTGGCTGGGGAGACAATGGATCCCCAGGTCTCTGTTCCAATGGCAAAAGGCAGCAGTCCGGCCGCAGTGGCAGAAGCTGAGCCAGCAGAAGAACCACTTGATCCCTCTTTCAGGTTCCAGGGGTTGCGGGTGGTGTCGGCAAACCAGACATCTCCCATGGCCAGTGCTCCCAGGGTGGTCTTTGCCACCAGGATGGCGCCAGAATTTTCCAGTTTCTGAATGATTCCCGCTTTCTCATCCAGTATTTGTTCATTATAGGCTCGGGCACCCCATGTGGTGGGATATCCCGGGAATGAAAAGAGATCCTTGGCTCCATAGGGAATGCCATGAAGGATTCCCCGATCCTTTCCTGCAGCCAGTTCCGCATCCATCTTTTTTGCCTGTTCAATGGCATATTCTTCGGTGAGTGTTACCACACAATGTAGTTGTGGGTCGTACTTTTTCAGTCGGTTCAGGAAGAATTCGGTAAGGGCCAGGCATGATATTTCGCCTGAATGGATCAGGGAGGCCAGCTCGGGGATTGACATAAAGGCCAGGTCGGCTCCCCAATTGGGCATTGAAACTCCTTCAGGGATTTCCCATTCCATTCTGGGTGTTGGTTCAGGAACTTTGAAACCATAGGGCAGTGGGTTGAACTGGATGGCCGGGGGAGTGGAGTTGGGCAGATTATAAGCCCTGATGGCCTTGTAGGCATCAAGCAGGTCGGCCATTCCTGAATCGATCATCACCTGTTCCGCAGAATCAAACTGCAGGTTCATGGGATTCATGGCATGGAAGGATGAGTCGATTTCCACCCTAATCTCAGGATCTTCCCCGGAATCTTTGTTATTGTTCTGACAGGATAGGGCAGAGAATAGCACAAAAAAGGAGAGAAGGGAAAATCGTATTCCCCTGTAAATCAGTAAATCATTGGACATAGCAGCAGGTTTAGGCTTTAAGATGGGAAATATACAAAAAAAGCAATTCAATTTTTTGCGATTTCGATCAGATCATCTATATTTGCACCCGCTAAAGGGAGCTTAGCTCAGCTGGTTCAGAGCACCTGCCTTACAAGCAGGGGGTCACTGGTTCGAATCCAGTAGTTCCCACAACAAAATCAACCCGATCGGAT
>JAOZQY010000043.1 GCA_029931975.1 Bacteroidales bacterium
CGGGGAATCATATTGGTTTCTTGCGGACTTTTTGAGAAAAAACTGATTGGAAGGGAGAACCAGGATCCCATGGAAAATCCTGGCTGGTTTTACATATCCTTTCCTTTGCGATACCGACGACCTTTCCTCTCTCTGTTGGGATCTGATGAGCAGCCTCTGCCAAGCCCCTGGCCTCTGCCAAGAACCCGGTCTCTGCCAAGCCCCCGGCCTTGCTTCGATGTGATTGAACTTCCTGTTTGTTTACTGAGCAGGTTGCCAAAACGCAGTCCGACGAAAACTGTGCGGGGGGCCATCGGACCATAAATATAGGCTGGGTCACGGTCGATCCCCATATCAAAGTCGTCCTGGTAGGAATTCAGGATATTTTTGATGCCTCCTGAAAACTCAACGGAGGCCCCATTCAGTTTCACGGTGTACTTTAGTTTTACTCCAAGATCCAGGAAGGCATTCGAGGTCCGTAATTCTCCTTCGGGATAGGCTGTTCCGAAATAGGGAACCAGCATTTTACCGGTGTAATTCCCGGTTCCTGACAGGCAAAATCGTCTTGCAAAATCCCAGTCTATGGCCAGGAAACCATAGGAATCGGGAGTACGGAAAAAGCTGGTCTCGTCGAATTCCTGTGCTTCTTCGAATCTGCTGGTCTGCAGGGTAAAACCAGAAGTCAGTGAAAAATCCCTGTCTGGCCTTAGTTTGAATTCCATATTAATGCCTTGTACCCAAGCGCCACCCTCCGAATTTACCCGGGTATAAATGACCATGCCATCTTCATCAGGTGCTCCGAATTCGTTGGCAAAAGCATCCACCAGACGGGTATAGAATGCTTCCACCAGGAGTCCCGTATAAATCTGGCCAAGTTGCTTATTGAAGTCGAGTGAGGCCGTCAGGCTGTGAGAGCTTTCCTGCGTCAGGTCAGGATCGTTCTCATGGATGACCTTACGTGAACCAGATGTTTCGATGTGCAGGTCCTCGTCAAAAATCTGTGGAGCACGGTATCCCTGAGAATAGCTTACTCGTGCCTGCAGGGATTCCATAATCCGGTACATAAGACTTAAGCGGGGACTGAACACATTGCCGTCATTTCTGGCGTCACCTTCCTTGGCTTTATCATTGATCTGGTAATGGTCGAAACGCATACCCAGGGCAGCTTTGAAACGATGCAATTTCAGATCGTACTGGGCAAAGGTCCCGGTGGAGATTGAGGATTGATCGGCTACGATGGTGTTTGATGTGTGGGGAATGTCGGTGATTCCAGTACCGTCCACACTGGCATTGTCCAGATCCGGATACCCCAGTTTTTTATCCAGCAGAAAACCGCTGGTGTTCTCCACACCCCAGACCAGGGAAGATTTGCCGAAGACAGCCTTGTACTGAAGTCCCATATTCAGAGTTTTGTCCTTCGTACTTCCGTAATCACTTAAGGATTGTCTGGCCCCGTAGTAGGATTCTCTGTTCAGGAATTGTCCGGATGCATAGACAGAAAGCATGTCGTATTCTCTGAAATAATGCTCGTAGGTCAGGCCGCCTACTTTCATGCGATGATCCAGAGCCTCGGCTATGTCGCGTTCGTGTAGCGGATAATCCATCATATTGCCTCCGTTACGTTCTTCATTGATGGCAAAAAAGTCAATGGACAGCCTGTCCTTGGCACTGAATCGGTGGAATACACGGCTTCCAAAAGTTATATTGTCCATGGAAGACAGTTCAGAGAAGCTGTCTCCGTTGGCATCAAACATCTCACGTTTGCGGGTAAATCCATAAAGGGAAAGGCCCGATTTGTGGTCGTCCGATACCACCGAGGTATTGAAGTTTAAGGAGTGGTCCCCTACAGGTCCGTTCGAATCGTTCATCCCAACCCCGGTCAGTGCATAGCTCGCACCGCCTTCGTAACTGTTTGTGGTGGGGTCCTTCAGAATAATATTTACGGTTCCGGCAATGGCATTGCTGCCGTATAGGGCGGATCCGCCCCCTCGAACCACCTCTACCTTTTCCACCATGTTGGAGGGGATTAATTCCAGTCCATATACTCCGGCCAAACCACTGAATATAGGCCGGCTGTTGATCAGGATCTGGGAATAGGGTCCTTGCATGCCATTCATTCGTACTTGGGAGAATCCGCAGTTCTGGCAGTTATTTTCCAGGCGTAGTCCGGGCGAAAAATTAAGTCCCTCTCCCAGGGTTTGGGACTGGGAAGAGTGGAAGATCTGCTGGCCAATGGTATTTACTATGACCGGAGCTTCGGTACGCTTTTGCTTACTTCGGTCGGCCGAAACCACTACTTCTTCCAGGTTCATGATGTCTTCTTCCATATCGAGGTTAACCTCGATGGTGGAATTTTCTTTAATGGTGATTGGTCTTTCCTCCGGTTTGAATCCGATGATGGTGACCACGATGACCTGCTCCCCCTCCGGAAGGTTAACTAGCTGAAAGTGACCCGTTTCGTCGGTGGTAGTCCCAATGGTTGTTCCCTTCAGTGAAACGCTGGCAAAGGGGATGTGCTTCCCCTGGCAGACCACATGACCCACAATGTTGGCATCACTATAATGCTTTTGTGCAAGACTAATTTGGAAGAGGGACAGGAGAAAGAGACTGGTGAGAATATGTATTTTTTTCATATATAGATTTGTATGCAATTTGGAATTGAAAAAGGAAAAACGCGTACTTATCCTGTGAGAGATGCGTTACTTTAGGAAATTAAATACAGGCAGGTGGGGCTCTTCCCGGGGAAACCAGGATCAGGCCTGGGAAAAGGTGTGCTTCAGCGGGGGGACTGAATTGAGCAGATCGAGCAAACAGCTCCAGGGTAGAGGCGACAATAGTGCTGAAAAACAACACGCTCATTATTTCCAGAAGAAAGATATCCAGATTTGAGTGCTGGTGAGAATTGCCCTTATTGTTTTCGGTATTCTTTGAGAAAGGGTGGGCATGAACGATCACCGATCCGTCCGGCAGAACATGCACATGGGTATATATAGCTTTGTTTATTAGCATGATACCCATTATAAGGATCAACATGCCAATCTTAAGCTGTTTTAACCAATGTCTACTACTGCTGTTCATCGTATGCAAAATAACGAAAGATCGGTCAAAGTTCAGGTACCTATATGTTGGTATTTATGGGCCCTGGCAATTTATACTCGTTCTGGCCTTTTTCAGCTCACCTATTTGTTGTACTTTAGGGTAGATATACTCAAAGAATGAATAGCTTCAGGAAGCCTGTTTTACTGGGACGTACCGGACTGCAGGTGGGACGTCTGGGGATCTCTTCAAGCTACGGAGCTCCAGCTGCAGCCTTTGAAGAAGCTTTCGAAAGAGGCTGCAACTATTTTGTATTTGGCAGTTTTATGAAGGGGCGATCGAAGGAGATGATCCGGGCCATTCATAACATCACAAAGAAGGGCAAGCGCGATAAGCTGGTGGTCTGCATGATGGAGTATACCCATTCATACCTCCTGGGCAAACCCCATTTCTATAAAGGATTGAAAAAGCTGGGACTGGATTATGTGGATGTACTGATGTTGGGATACTATCCCAACAGGCCCAGAAAACAGGTGATGGATATGGCCCTTGGACTTAAGGAGAAGGGACTGGTTCATTACCTGGCCCTATCGGGTCACAACCGGCTTTTGTTTCCGAAGCTGGTGGATAGTCCCATCGATGTATTCCAGGTGAGATACAATGCCGCAAATAGCGGAGCCGAAAAAGATGTTTTTCCCTTTTGTGGAGGAGATAATCGTCCGGGTATGATTTCCTTCACTGAGCGCAAAGGATTGTTACCGTTTTGTACTAAGTAACCCGGCGGTGGATGTTTGCATGACAGGGGCCCGTAGCCTGAAGATGATGCGGGAAAACCTGGACACACTGGATTCAGGACCACTCACTCCAGAAGAAATGGAGCGGATACGCCGTATCGGCGATCATGTGTATGGGAAACCACGATCCTGATCAGGCATTCAAGGTAGTAATTCTCTCTCCGTCCAGACTTAGATACTCCCTCATCAGGTTGGCCGTAAGGCAGGAGTGAACTGGCAGGAAGAGGAGCTTCTCCCCAATATTGGTAGATCTGACCAGATCTCCACACTGCTCAAGTACCCCATGTTCCTGGGAGATGCGGCGAAGGTACAAGTTGCGTGAGCCTTTGCTCCATCCCTCTTCCCTTTGCTGTACTAGCCGGCCATAGACAGGAACTCCATCCTGAAGAAGCGATTCTTTCGAAAAGTGTACTGCACCACCATGAATCACGATCCTGTCACCGGCAGGGTAACGCCCCGCCACCGGGCACTCCATGGCAACAGCTATCTCTTCCATACTGCAGGCACCCAGGGCCACCTGCACCAGATCATAGAACACAAAGTTCCCGGGTGTGATCTCATCAATTTCCCCGAAGTCCTCCTGCATGCTGCAGTTGGGCGTATCGCCATAGAGGAGCAAGGGAGCATGCTGTCCAAACTGTTTTTTTAGTTTTTCCAGGTCGCTGATTGCTTTCTGGTGAATTTGATTCCTTTCCTTCCTGCTGCCAGCTTTGTAAGAGTGCCCGGCATGACAGTAGAATCCACGAAACTCAAGACGCGGATTGACGCTGGCTTTCACAATGATCTGTTCGATCAGTTCAGGGTTCTCTGTTCTGACCCCGGTTCTGGCATAGCCCGTATCAATATCTATATAGAAGTCCACCCGGTGGGGAATGTGATGTAGAAAGGGTAGTGTGGCCGGACTATCCACCAGGATGGAGAGCCTGCATTTCTCTGATAGACCAATTAGTTCTTCCATCTCACTGGGAAAAAAGGGAAAGGCCACCAGGATATCCTTCCAGCCAGCTTCTGCAAAGTAGCGGGCCATCCGGAAGGAGGAGACCGTGATGGCCTTCACTCCGAAATTCCGGAACCAGTTGCCGATTTCGGCAGACTGGTGTGTTTTGCAGTGGGGACGAAGGCTGAGCTGATTGGCGGATGCTTTGCCAGCCATATTCTCCATATTTCGGAGGCACTTCTCTTTGTCCAACAGCAGGGTAGGCATAGGCTTTAGTGGCTTATTCTGTGATGCGCTCGTTCCCCCAGGGATTGCTCTCTTCTCCTATGTTCTTGCGCCATTCGTGGCGCCAGCGATGCATGTCCAGGAAGTTGATCACAGGTTTCAGTTTTCGGTGTTCCTTGTCGGGAATGGGATC
This sequence comes from Bacteroidales bacterium, assembly GCA_029931975.1. Classification (GTDB taxonomy): domain Bacteria; phylum Bacteroidota; class Bacteroidia; order Bacteroidales. The sequence goes on from JAOZQY010000043.1 coordinate 5,165, forward strand.
CAGCTTGGCAGGTTTATCCTGGTACCAGTAAGCCACGCTGCACATTTCCAGGCTAAGGTAGTTGTAATGTCCATGTTCAATGGTAAATAGCAGTGACTTATCAAAAAATATGGGGTCATCTATATGAAAACGGTAGCAATGGGTCCTTCCCAGCCAGCCAATATCGTCCGGTACACGCGCAAAACCAAAATATGGGTGTGCATACTTTTCGTTAGGGCTCCACGAAGTGTTAAAGTAATCTTCTGTACCGGTTCCATGCAGGGTGGGCTTTTGGGCCCCGTCAATAAAGAACATATCATCCCCTTCGCCATACCAGATCGGGGTGGGGGAGTTCACATAATAATTCACCCCCACATAGTGCCCTTTCCCACTGGTTTCCATAATTCTATAATTACGTTCACCCAGTAGGTTCTTGCCCACCTCACTGGATAGCAGTCCCCATTCGTTTTCCCCCTCAGGTGCAGCCTCGCAAGTCTGCTGATTATACCAGGCATGGAAGTAGGCCAGGTTTTCCGTGGCTTGCTCCTGTTCCACGTAGTCGATGTAGTAGTAAAAGGCCCCGATGGAGATATCGGCCTGGTTCTCAATTTCGATTTTCGCCCCCTTTGCAAAGGGCATTTTAAAATAGGAGACCAGTGCATTTCCTTTTTGCGGCGATGCTGCCAGGGGGAGGGAGCTCCACGAATAGGTTTCGTCCCAGCCCTGTCCGAAGAAAGGACCGATGGGAGACTCAACCGAAGGGTATTCATTCCCATCCCAGTAGATTCGAAGGATGATATCGGACCTGTTCAGTTTCGGGGCTTCCGGGGCGATGGTGATCCAGATATGGTTTATGGTGCCAGCGCCTTCTATTTCAGCAATAGTGCGGGTTTCACCAGGTGCAATATTTTCCATACGGTCGTTGTTTCCACCCGAGCGATCAAAACTGCTGATTCGTTTGCTTTTTACACCCTGTTGGATGGTGGTGATGTTTTCCAGTGCCGATTGGGCGCTGATGGTGCCTATAGAGAAAGAAAGGAGTACCAGAAGTGCCAGGCGGGGGCAGGAATTTAGCTTTTTCATGTTGTTCGTGTGATTGTTTCTGATAATATAAGACTGGAGACACAGAAGAGGAGGAATAGATAAAATCCATCCAACAATTGCGTTCCGTTGGTTGTGAAAATCTCTACCGTTTCGGATGCCAGGGTGAGCTGGTCGAGCTGACTGCCAATAATTCCGTTAAAGCCCACATAGGCCATGAAGATGGCCACCACCATTACATCGGCCATGGACCATTTTCCCGATTTAATAACAAAAAACCGAACCAGTCTGTTTTCCCGCAGCCTGCCAATGTGGAAGGAGTAAAGCAGGGAACTGATCAGTTTGAGAGAGGGGAAGATAATACTGAAAGTAAAAACAAGAACACCCACAAAAATCATGGGAAGGGTTCCCTCCTCCAGCAGGATGCGGACCACATCGGTGATGCTCTTGCTCTGGAAATAGATAATATTGTTCAGGAAGATGACTTTTTCACCCATCAACTGCAGCATCAACTGGTCTATCCGGGCCTCCAGGTCGATCATAGGTGTGGTGATTCCACCCAGCAGGAGACAGAAGGAAGCAATGATCAGGAGGCTTGCCTGCATCATATTTATTTTCTTCCGGGTGAGCAGGTTAAGCAGGAATACGAATGCCACCAGGATCAGGATCAGAATCACCCGAAGGTTGATTTCTCTGTTTTTCAAATCAATTTTTTCAATGATCAGTTCTCTGCAATCCTTCTTGTCTAAACAGCTATGTTTATCCAGTACATTATTCAGCGGCTCCATGTGGTCCAGGTTGTAGGTAGAGGCGGTCAGGTCGTTCAGTTTCGCCGAAAGAAACTGCTGCATGACTTCTTTGTTTTCCGGATTATTTAATTCGCTGAGCAGTTGGGTTGCATAACTGGGAATACTGTCCCGCAATTGGTCCAGGTTAATGGCAAATCCGGTGAAAAATCTTTTTACGCCCGAGAACTGTCCCGAAGTACGCTCGATTATCATCCCTTCCACCTCATCAATCATCCGGTAGAGAATCTGTTCCAGGTTCTGCATCACCTTGATTCTGCTTTCGGGAGTTAACTTAAATTCAAGGATTTTTATACTCAGAATGGTCGATAATTGGTCACTCCATTCATCCACATTAAGCAGTCCATACCTGATATGGTTAATTTCGGCCAGGTCGGTCTTTAGTTCCTGAGTCTCCCTGGCCAGGGAAATATATTGTACGGTCAGCACCAGCGCAGCGATGATGGCTGCAGTGCTAAGTACAATTTTCAGATGGGCCCTTCCGGGTTTGTTCTCATGCATCGGATTATCCCATTGAACGAGTGATAAGTTACTGAAAAAGATTTTATCTCTTATATTTGAAACTTCTTTTATACCTAAAACCCATTACAAATGAAATTCCGAATGCTATTCCTGTTACTGACGGGTATTGCCCTGAATCTGAATATTCATGCTCAAACCGACACGGTTATGCAGCGTATAGTGGAAATCGGCCGGACCGATAACCAGTGCATGGAGCATCTTGACATCCTCTGTAATCGTTTCGGTGGAAGGCTCATTGGCTCTGACGCATATGAAAATGCGGCCATCTGGGCAGCCACCAAATTTGATGAGTGGGGAATGGAGGTCATCATGGATGAGGTGGGGGAGCTTCCCGTTGGATTTAACAGGGGACCCTGGTTCGGCAGGCTGATTGCCGAAAATGGAATGTCGCTTCATTTTGCCACCCCTTCATATACTTCAGGAACAAAGGGCGTGCAGCGTGGATATGTGCTGATTGAGCCTAGAACAGAGGCCGAATTTAGGCGAATGAAAGGAGCCTTAAAAGGAGCCTGGGTACTTATTGGGGGAGAGAACAAGGGATGGCCCATTGATTTTTCGGTGGAGGCTGACAGCCTGCGAGACTCCATAAAGATGCTGAATGCAGAGACCGAGAAAATCAATAATCAGATCAGGCAGGAGAACTGGAACAACAGGGGGACCGGTGCTCCGGAGCGGGAGCTCTTGCCCATGAATGAGGAACCTGCTCTTTTTTACAAGGAGATGGTTGAAGCCGGGATCCTGGGGATCGTTCAATCTTCCAAAACACCTATCAGGGTACTTTACGACCGGAAGAATCTGAACGATATGACCTTTGAGACCCTTCCCACGGTTCCGGATATCAAGCTGGATGAGCATCAGTACAAGTTGATCTACCGGATGGCAGAGGAACGTCGCTATTTCCAGCTTGAGTTTGATATCCGCAATCATTTCAAGATGGGACCGGTGAAATACCATAATGTGATCGGGGTGATACCAGGAACTGAATTTCCTGAAGAATATGTGATTGTGGGTGGCCACCTGGATGCTTTTGATGTGGCAAGCGGTGGAGTGGATGATGGATCGGGAGCAACGCCTTCCATGGAAGCAGCACGCCTGATTATGGAAGCTGGAGGAAAGCCCAAACGTACCATCCTGGTTATTCTCTGGGCTGGAGAGGAATTCGGATTGTACGGTTCCAGAAGCTGGGTTACCCGCTTTGAGTCGGATTTGGAAAATGTATCCAATATGGTGAATCGCGACGGAGGCCCCACCGTTCCCGTCAGCCTTACTGTATCGGCAGCACAGATGGAGGATTTCAAAGAAATTGCCGAGATCATTAACACGATTAATCCTGATTTTCCTCTGGACCTGAAAGAACGTACACCCCGGCCCCGGCCCGAAAAAGCATGGGGTACCGACAGTGGTCCCTTTGCAGTAAAAGGCGTTCCCACCATTGGATTTGATTGCGCCGATCCCAAGGGCTACAATTTTGACTATGGTGAGATATGGCATACTGAGCGGGACCTCTATAACAAGAGCATTCCCGAATATCAGGAGCAGGCTGCAACAGCTACAGCAGTACTGGTTTATGGCCTGGCCAATCTGGACCATAAACTCTCACGTGAAGGCTATTACATGGAGAAGACGGCCGAGCCAGTAAAGTCAGCAAAAAAGGGGGAAAAGAAGCGGGATAAATAATCCCGTCAGTCTTTCTTATTTTGCTTGAATGGGGAACTTCCGCATCAGGGATTGAATGCTGGCAGGGATGCTCTTTTCTCTCTTCGCGGGGTCTTCATTGACAGTTTTGGTAGCAATCCCCTGCCATACCGGCCACCATAATAGTTAGTATAGGCAGTGACGCTGGTTTTTTGATCAACTACAATGAATAGTGAGACTTCCATATCGCCATTGTTTCCCACCCGCTTCAGACCACGTCGTTCAAACTCATTAATAAAGGCATCCCTGATTCGCTTTTGGTCTAATTCACCCAGGGTCTGATCGCTGTTATTCTGCCAGCCCAGGAAACTGTAGGTTTTGTATTTGGATAAATCTGTGGTTTTGTCCATATCTGCCACCACTTTTACAGTGGAACAGGAAGTCATTGCCATTATGAGAGCCAGCATTGGAATAAGTCTTAGAGCTTTCATAATGTTTCTTGGTTTATGTTTATGCTCTCTTTAACCACGGAGAATGGAAAAAGTTTAGAATCGGGATCATTTTTTCCTTAGCTATTGTAGCGGCCCGATCAGCTCAATGATGGTGCCATCCGGATCCTGAACCAGAACGAAATGGTCCTTCTCACCCAGGGGGACAGGGGTATCTCCCAGCAGTTTGGCATTGTGTTTTTTGATGCGTTTAAGGAAGGGTTCAAGGCTATTTACATGGATGGTGATATACTGCATACCCGTATCGTCATGGATGTATTTGGGTATGGGATGAGATCCATCCTTGTTAAAACTCATCAGTTTCCACTGGTTGGCATCGGGACTGTCCTGGAGCTTCAGGACATCCACATGAAATGCAATTCCGTCGGTAAGTCCGGAGATCTTACCAAAGTTTTCGTCCACATCAAATTCACCCACCTTGGTCATGCCAATTACATGAAGGTAGAAATCCAGGGACTTCTCAATGTCCCGGGTGACCACACCTACGCCGATGAGACCGCTTGAAAATTCACTTTGTGCCATAGTTAAGGAGCTTATTGTTGCCATGAAGGCGATGATTAGAAACAGGCTTAGTTTTTTTCATTTCTTTCTATTTTGATTTCTCTCCCTTAAATTATGCATAAATGAGGGGGATAGCAAATTCGCAATGCGAATTGTATATTTACTATTTACCGGAATAGGAATCTTATGAAAGCATTGGTTTTAGAAGCGTTCAATAAATTGGTTTATAAAGATTTTCCAGACCCCGTGGTGGCAAACGATGAGGTGCTGGTGAAGGTGGAGGCAGTGGGAATCTGCGGCTCGGATGTGTATGGAATGGATGGTAGCACAGGACGAAGGATCCCACCCATTGTGATGGGGCATGAAGCTGCAGGTACCATCACATCGCCTGGCTCAGATGTGAAGGTTTGGAAAATGGGCGATCGTGTTACCTTCGACTCAACCATCTACAGACTGGATGACTGGTATACCCGGAAGGGATTGTATAACCTGAGCGACCAAAGACAGGTATTGGGTGTGTCACCAGGTGAATACCGGCGCCATGGTGCATTTGCTGAATAGTAAATGTACCACAGCATATCCTTTACAGGATTCCGGAAGGGGTCTTCTTTACCCAGGCTGCCATGGTGGAGCCGGTGGCTGTGGCTGCTCATGCTGAATCTCTGACCCCGGTGGCATGGAACGATACAGCTGTGGTGGTGGGATGTGGAATGATCGGACTTTTTGTGATCCAGGTACTAAGAACCAGGGGGTGTGTCAAAATCATTACCATTGATCTGGAAGATGAAAAGCTTGCCCTGGCCAGGAAGTTGGGTGCCGACGTGGTTTTCAATCCAAATATGGACAATATCCGTAAAGAGGTGGAGGCCCTTACGGAGGGACGTGGGGCTGATGTGGTCTTTGAAGTAGTGGGAATTAGTGAATCTGTAAAGAGTGCCATTGCAGCCCTGGAAGAAGGAGCCAGTGTATTGATCGAAAAACCCCTGGCCTCGTCGCTGGAGGACTGTGATGCCATGATTGGCTTCTAAGCGATGTGGCAGGCAGATTGGAGTGGTGTGCCGGCGCAGGTGGTACCCTCCTGCTATGAGGGTCAAAAAGGCCATCGATGCCGGTAAGATCGGGAATGCGGTTTTCGGCACGATCAATATGCTGGGATGGAGGGATAGGTCCTATTATGAGAGCGATCCCTGGAGGGGAACATGGAAAGAGGAGGGTGGTGGCGTATTGGTTAACCAGGCTCCCCACCAGCTGGATATGCTCCAGTGGTTTATGGGGGAAATTGATGAGCTTTACGGACAGTGGTCCAACCTGAACCACCCCTATATTGAGGTGGAAGATACAGCCAATGCTATCCTGAAATTTAAGAGTGGTGCAGTGGCCAATATCCTCGTTTCCAATGCACAGAAGCCGGGAATTTTCGGGAAGGTGCATGTTCATGGTGAGAATGGTGCCTCGGTGGGGGTGCAAACCGATGGGGGAGCCATGTTTGTGGCCGGGATATCGTCCATACTGGAACCCCCTGTGAACGATCTCTGGACCGTACCTGGCCAGGAGCAGATGCTGCATAAGTGGGTACAGGAGGATTCGGAGTTTTTCAATAGTCTGCCAAACCAGATGGACTATTTTCACGAGCGTAATATTGAGGATTTCCTTCAGGCAATATTGCAAGGAGAGGAACCTCTAATTACAGGAGAGGAAGGACGTGTTACGGTTGAGATCTTTACGGCGATCTACCGTTCTACCCGGGATGGCTTGTCTGTAAAGTGGCCTCTGAAACCCGAATACGGGCCTAACTATGATGGCCGCACCTGATATTCAGACACATTATGATCAGTTTTTCCCAGTGAGCACGATCAGTTTCTCCATTAATTCATCCAATTGAATTGGTTTGGTGATGTAATCATTGCAACCGGATTCCAGTGCTTTTTCCAGGTCACCTGTCAGTGCATAGGCCGTTTGTGCAATGATGTATACGGTGGGATTGAATTTCCGGATCAGCCGGGTTGCCTCCAGGCCATCCATAAGGGGCATTTTGATATCCATCAATACCAGGTCAATATCAGGATGATCCCTGCATGTTTGCACCGCTTCGCTTCCTGAGGTGACATGCAGTACTTCCCTGGTAAATACTTTTGTAAGAATAGAAAGGTGGAGAAATGAGGCCACATCGTCTTCAGCGATTAATATCTTTATCTTGCCCTGGAAATCCTTTTGTTCGCGGAAGGCTTTGGCTTCAATGGATACCGTTTCCTTTCCTTCCGAGGTGATCAATGGCAGCTTAAAATAGAATGTGGATCCCTTTTCAACAGTTGATTCCAGCCAGATCTCACCCCCCAGCATTTCTACCAGGCTTTTCGCGATAGCCAATCCAAGTCCGGATCCTTCATAGGCATGTCGGTCTTCAATATCAGCCTGTTCAAAGCGATTAAACACAGCCTGCTGCCTGTCTTCTGGGATACCTATACCGCTATCTTTAACAAAGAACTCCAGCTCTGCCTTTTTCCCTATAGTAAGCTTTCTGTAGCCAAAAACAACGGATCCTTTATTCGTATACTTGATGGCATTCTTTATAAGGTTTGTGAGCACCGAGTTTAATTTCTGTTCATCTGTCCGAATAATTAACTGATGGTCTGTAGCTTCTTTTTGGAGGCTCAGTTGAAGCCCCTTTGTTATGGCTTCCTGGTGAAAGAACTTGAAGAGTGTATCCATTAGATCATTGATATTAGTATTGTCGATCACTATATTCACCTGACCGGTTTCCAATTTTGAAATATCAATTAGATCATTCACAGTTCCCAGCAAGCGTTCGCCACTTTTGTTGATAATCTCAATATAGCTCTGCATGGTTTTTTCCGAAAGAGAGCCTTTCCCAAGCAGGTTTGTAAATCCAAGGATACCATTCATGGGAGTTCTGATCTCGTGACTCATATTGGCCAGGAAGGCTGTTTTCAAACGATCGCTCTCTTCCGCCTGGTCCCTGGCAATTCGCAGCTCACGGTTCCTGGAGAGCAGTTTCTGTTCTGCTTTCTTCCTCTCCGTAATATCCATAGCTGAAAAAGTGATGCCTTTTTGTAAATCATCCGCATCCATGGGTGTGGAGCTAAGCAGGATGTCTTTGATGCTTCCATCTTTGCATCTCCACCTCGTCTCCATTGTACCGGTACCCTGTTCCCTGATTTGCCGAGATTTTACAGTGCCCACCTTTTCAAAATCGCTGTCGCATAGGTAAAGCATTCTGGAGGATTGGTTCAGGAGATCTTCTTCGGAGTAGCCTGTGAGTTCACATAATTTTTCATTTACTCCTGTAAAATGGCGATCGACTACCACTCCTATTCCAATAGGCGCTGCACGGAAAATGCTTTGCAAGTACTGCTCCCGCTCGTGAATTAAGGATTCTGTCTCTTTTATCCTTGTTACATCCTGGATGACTCCGGTTACAATTTTTTCATCAGCATCGTACTCTGCCATGGAGTGCACATCAATGATCTGACCTGAAAGACGATTTTCCAGCTTGAATTCAACATCATATTTGTCTTTACCTGAAATCAGGTCATCCAGTTTCCGGTTAAGCACATCCCTGTATTCCGGGAGGGAAATTTTTTGAATCATTTCCAGGCTTATATTCGGCCCTGACAACCCATAGATTTTTAGGGCCTCCTCAGAACCGCTTACCTCCCGGGAATTCATATTGATGCTCCAACTGCCCAGTTTGGCGATGGCTTGTGCATTCTTAAGACTGGATTCACTTTCCCGGACCATGATCTCTGCTTTCTTTCTTTTTGTTATGTCGGCGAGAGATGCGACACTCTGTTCTGTACCGGGAATGATGTTCACAACGAGATTGATGTACTTGATGTACTTATGGCGATCGATCAACCTGAATTCATATTCAGTTGGGGCTTTTCCAGGATAGTTCCTGCGCATCTCATGCCAGCGACTCATCTTCTCAAGGTCCTCCTGGATCACGAAATCGGTCCATTTCATTTGGTTTTCAATCTCCTTTACGGAGTATCCAACCAGGCTGGAGAATCTTGAATTGGCCAGTGAGATGATTCGACTTTCATCAATGATAACCGTTGCAGTGGCCGTTTTTTCAAATACGGTTTTGTATCGCTCTTCACTTATCTGTAAAGCATTTTGCACCTCCTTCTCTTTAGAGATATCCCTGATAATTCCGACATAGGATCTGGCTTCACTCCTGATTTTTGTAGATAGGGCCAGGGTTTTGCCTCTGTATTTAATTTCAAACTGGCTCACCGACTGACCGGAAGACATTTTTTTCAGTGCTGGAATCAATTGGTTTAATGCCTGAATTGAAACAAATTTGCGAGCAATGGTAAATCCGTTGTTCCCCACCAAATCTTCACGATTAAGCTCTGTGATGGAACATAGGGCCGGATTCACATCCAATATATTCATTTTTCTATCTAAAATGACAATCCCATCCACAGCACCTTCCATTAGGTTCTCGAACTGACATATTATTGTACGATAGGAGAGTATATAGCAGGGTAAGTCTTCTTTGTCGAAAGCATGGATTGTCAAATCAACAGTGAAGAGCTCATCCTTATCTGTCCGTAAGTGCACACCTTCAAATTTTCCAGGTATGAAGTTGAATTCCGGGAATAGTTTAGCACAATCTATACCGCGGAGTTTCCCAATCCGGATCCCAAGAGACTCGGCTGCTGAAGAATTTCCTTCGATGATTTCGAAGTTATCTCTACGAATCAACAGGGCAGGCCAGGGACAATACTTAATGGGAGAAAAAACCATATTGCTTTAATTGGTAATGCTGGTAAATGTAGTAATCTAGTGTCATATTTCTAAGTTTTATATTGTTGGATCATTTTTTGCATATGTTAAAAAAACATCCTCTTTTCACCTGGCGGATAACCGTGATGGAGGAATAGCCTTATGACATGGCTGCAAAATTATTTGTGGAAATTTCCCCAAAGAGCATTAACTTACCTGACCGTTCCTTCTTAATCCTGAAACCATGAGGAGATTATCTGCAATAGCATTGATTGTGCCGGGGTTTCTTATTCCGGCTTTTTTTTACTCCTGTTCAAACCCGGACCTGGTCTCTGGTGAACCTGGCTCCATTGAACCGGAAGTGGTATTGTGGTACAATGAACCCGCAGAAGAATGGGAGGAGGCACTACCCATTGGCAATGGAAGGCTGGGGGCAATGGTAAGCGGGAGAACAGATGTTGAACGTATCCAGTTGAACGAAGAATCTCTATGGTGCAGGAAGGGTGCTTATGAAAACAGCGATGGCAGCGAGTCCATTCCCAAAGTGAGGGAACTGCTCTTTGATGGAAAATACAGAGAGGCTCAGGAGCTGGCTGTGGAGGAGCTTTTGCAGGAACGGCTTCCAGGTGGAACCAATGCCTATCAGACACTGGGGGATCTAAGCATTACCTATAAGGATTCATCTGAGGTAAGTGCTTATAAAAGGTCGCTTCGGCTCGACAGTGCCCTGGTGCAGGTGGACTATACCAGGGGCGGAGTCGATTATAAGCGCAGGATATTCTCTTCGGCATTTGATAATGTTATTGTATTCAGGGAGAAGGCCGGTAAAGGAGGTAAAATCGACTGTACCATACAACTATCCAGGCCCGGAGAAGGGGAGGTGGTGATGTACAAGGACGATATGATCATTATGAAACAGCATGTGGAGAATGGTCATGGCGTGCTATACGAAACAAGATTGAAGGTAATTATGAAAGATGGGCATATTCATTCCACTGGATTTGGCCTGGATGTGCATGGATGCAGTGATCTTGAAATCAGGTTGTTCGCAGCCACAGATTATTTAGGTGAAAAGAATTGGGATGAGTGTGAGAAGTGTATGCAACATTCCATGAAGTGCAACTACAATCGGGTGCTGACCGAGCATGTGAAGGAGTACCAGGAGCTGTTTAACAGGGTTTCCCTGGATCTGGGGTCCTCCTCCGTATCGAATTTACCCACCAATGAGCGACTGACATTGGTTTCGGAGGGCAAGGATGATCCGGGACTGGCTGCACTTTATTTTAATTATGGAAGGTACCTGCTTATAAGTAGTTCACGACAGGGGAGCCTGCCAGCCAACCTGCAGGGGATCTGGAACGAGCACCTGGAGCCCCCCTGGAATTCCGATTATCATATCAATATCAATTTGCAGATGAATTACTGGCCTGCGGAGATCACAAACCTGAGAGAGTGTCATCTTCCCTACCTGATGTTTATCGGGGAATTAAGAGAGAATGGCCGGAAGACAGCCAGTAAAACGTATAATTGCCGTGGATTTGTGGCACACCATACCACCGATGTATGGCACCAGACAGAGCTTTTCGGCTCTCCCAGCTGGGGAATGTGGCCCATGGGAGCTGCCTGGTCATGCACTCATATCTGGGAGCATTTCCTATTTACAGGCGACACTACTTTCCTGGCAGACTATGGCTATGATGTGATGCGTGAAGCAGCCCTTTTTATGTCTGATTTCCTCGTGGAACATCCTAAAACGGGAAAGTTGGTCACCGGGCCCTCTCTGTCACCAGAGAATCGCTTTGTCACTCCTGCAGGCGATACGGCGGCCATTAATATGGGGCCAGCCATGGACCTGCAGATAGTTTGGCATCTCTTTACTTCTGTGATAGAAGCCAGCCAGGTGCTGGATACCGATGCTGAGTTCAGAGTACTCCTGCAATCGCAACTGGAGCAACTGGCCCCTGTGGAGATCGGTAGCGATGGCCGGATTCTGGAGTGGTCGGAAGAGGGACTTGTTGAAGTAGAGCCCGGGCACAGACATATTTCACATCTCTACGGGCTCTATCCGTCGCCTCAGTATAACTGGGCCGATACACCCGAGTATATGGAAGCTGCCAAGAAGGTACTCGATTATCGCCTGTCGCATGGAGGGGGGCACACCGGCTGGAGCAGGGCATGGATTATTAACTTTTATGCACGTTTGAAGGATGCCGAACAGGCCCACCATCATATTCAGAAGCTCTTTGAGAAATCGACACTTCCCAACCTCTTCGATAACCATCCACCCTTTCAGATCGATGGAAACTTTGGGGGGACGGCAGGCATCGCCGAAATGCTGCTCCAGTCACATGCCGGATATGTGGAGCTGCTTCCTGCCCTTCCAAAAGCCTGGAGTAATGGAAAGGTCACCGGCCTGATAGCCCGGGGAGGTTTCCAGGTGGATATGGAGTGGAAGAAAGGTGAGTTGACAGACCTGCAAATTCTTTCTAAGCTTGGAAACAGACTGGAGCTCAGATATGGGGCCAGCGAACTTTCCATGGCTACCACGGTGGGCCAGTATATTTTCCTGAAGGATCTTCTTCGCTTACACGAAGAAAGTTTCAAAACTACTACACCCTGATTATTTATATTTTTCATAAGTGCTGATTCAGAGCTAAATTTTTTGGTATAAACTTCTAAATGATGAGAAAACAGATGCGTTCAGGACACATTGGTGTCCTCACTTCAGGAGGAGACACACCCGGGTTAAATGCTGCAATCAGAGGGATCGGGAAGACTGCCTCTCAGGGACATTCCATGCAGGTGATAGGCTTTAAGGATGGATTTCGGGGCTTAATGGAAAACCGCTCGGTGCGACTGGATAATAAAATGCTTTCGGGAATTCTGACCCTGGGAGGGACTATCCTGGGAACCAGTAGGGATAAGCCCCATAAGATGCCCATGGGTGGGAAGATTGTGGATATGACCGATGTGATTGTGGAAAACTACTATAAGAACCACCTGGATGTACTGGTTTGCCTGGGAGGGGGAGGGACCCTGAAGAATGCCTACAGACTTTCGAAGGAGGGATGCAATATCATTACCCTTCCCAAAACGATTGATAACGATATTGTTGGTACCGATGTAACCTTTGGTTTTGACACGGCCCTGGGCATTGCTGTGGAAGCCATTGACCGTTTGCATAGTACAGCTTCAAGTCATCACCGGGTTATCATTGTAGAGATCATGGGCCACAAAGTGGGATGGCTTGCCCTGGGGGCTGGAATGGCCGGGGGAGCCGACGCCATCCTGATTCCCGAAATTCCCTATACCATCGAAAAGCTGGCAGACAGCATCCTGGAACGGGTAAGCCGTGGAAAAAGGTTTAGTATTGTTGCTGTTGCCGAGGGAGCCATTACGGTTGAGGGAGCCAATAAGATCAGGGCCGTTGAGAGAAAACTGGAAAAAGCAGAAGGGGATGTACGTGCCAAACTAAAGGCACAGTTGTCGGCTCTCGATACGGAGTACAGGGGATCAACCATGGAGCTGGCAAATGAATTGCAGCAAATTACAGGCCTCGAAACCCGGGTGACCATTCTAGGCCATCTGCAACGGGGAGGAACTCCCTCAGCGCTTGACCGGATGCTGGCCACACGCCTTGGAACATCAGCCATCGATTACATCCGGGAGGAGCAGTTCGGGATCATGGTGGCCGTAGATGGTGAGCATACCAAAACTGTTCCCCTGCAGGATGTGGCCGGGAAGATCAACTATGTACCTCCGGATCATCCCTGGGTTACCTCCTCCAGGAACCTGGCAACTAGTTTCGGAGATTGATTGATCCCCTTTTCAGTGCTATTCTTTTTATTCTGGTTTGTAGGAAGGGTGCCGGGGGCCGTGGCCCAGGTAGGGAAACTCATCGAACTTCTCTCCGCCGCCTACAACCCTTGGGTCGGCTGTGATCAGCAATTGTGATAAGAGTTTTTCAGAGAGTCTGTTTTTGATCTCTGTATAGGCGGGATCAGCGGCCAGGTTCACCAGTTGCACTGGGTCCTTGCGGCAGTCGTACAGCTCCTCTGCGGGCCGCTTCCCAAAAGCCAGCTCATAGAGTTTCTGATGTTGTTCATCCTTAAGTCGCATGTCCACCATATAACTTTTCGTGGGACCGTTATCGCAATCACCCAGCCAGCAATAGGGGATGGTGGCCTCTTTATAATTGGGTGTACCAGAGGGCCAGCGTTCCTCTTTGAAATTCCGGATGTACAGGTAGTCGTGGGTGCGGATGGCCCGTACAGGGTAGCCTCCCATACCCTCTTCCTGTCCAGGTAAATGCCGTTCTTTACTGTGCAAGACATAGCTACGTTTCTTTTGATCCACAAAGCCCTCTTCTGAACTGCGCATCAGTTTGGAAAGACTTTTACCGGTCATCTCACTGGGGATTTCTACTCCGGCCATCCCCAGTCATCAGCAATGGCAAACAAAATATTTGGACGTTGAGCAGGCTCCTGCCGGCAGGCTGAAAGGGAGAGGCTTAATTGTCGAGCCACTCTTTAAAGGCACTCAGTCGGTTACGGCTGATATAGATATCGTCATCGCAGTGAAGCAACTTCACCTTCAGCTTGCTTGAGGAGAGGGTGATAAGGTCGGTAATGGACCCGTGCGAAACCAGGTACTGCCGGTTAATCCGGTGAAAAAAAGCCGGGTCCAGCATATCTTCCAGTGTTCCCATGGTATAATCAATCACATAGTTGTGCTGGTCGGCGGAGTGAAGGAATGTTCCCTTTTGCAGGCTGAAGAAGTAGAGTATATTTTCCACATCTACCGATTTGATATGCTCGCCTACCCGTATCATAAAGCGTGACTTATAGGGTTTGCGGATCATCTCCCTGATGCTTCGGAGAAGCTCACCTCCGATTACAGGAAGAGCCAGTTCCTGTTGGAAGTAGCGTTTGTATTTGCTGAGTGCGGCCCTCAGATCTTCATCCGATACGGGTTTCAGCAGGTAATCCACACTATGTACCTTGAAAGCCTTGATGGCATATTCCTGGTAAGCGGTGATAAAGACGACAGGTGCTTCAATATTAACAATATCGAAGATGTCAAAGGATAAGCCATCGGCCAGCTGGATATCCATAAATACCAGGTCAGGCTGCGCATTGGAACTGAACCATTCCACCGCTTTCTTTACTGTATCGATGGTGGAGATGACTGTAATTTCAGGATCGATCTGTTTTAGCAGCATGGCGATTCGTTCTGCGGTCAGGTGTTCATCTTCTATGATGATTACGTTCATCACAATCCTGTTTTATCTGGTCATGGTTGGTATTCTTACAATAAAGGCAGCAGATTCTTCCTGCACCAGCAGTGTATCATCTGAGAAATAGCTAATCTGTTTTTCCAGGTTTTGGAGTCCGGTCCCCAGCGAAGGTTCGGAAAGCTCTTTTCGCTGCAGGTTATTTTTGACGATTACATGCCCTTTCTCCGTGGAGCTGATCTCGATAAGCAGTGGATTATCGGCGGAGATTTCATTGTGTTTGATCGCATTCTCCACCAGCATCTGTAAGGAGAGGGGGATCACCATCCTGTTCAGGTCCAGCTTCAGATTATTTTTTACCTCCAGATTATTTCCAAACCTGATCTTCTGAAGGAATATATAATCCTCCATGAACTTAAGATCATCCTTCAAAGGAATCAGCTTGTTTTCGTACTGCTCCAGCACATAACGGTACACATCAGATAGCTTGTGCACAAAGAGGGTGGCTTTCTCAGTATCTGTATTGATCAGAGTGGCCAGTGAACTGAGACTGTTAAAAAGGAAATGGGGCCTTACCTGGTCCTTCAGGGACTGGTATTGCAGTGCCAGGTGAGTCCTTGTGAGCTCCTCCTGCTGGATGGCAGCTGCTTTCCAATTCTTAAAGAATAGAATCGCATTTCCCACCAGGAGTGAAAGGAACATAAAGATGAAGGCCACTTTCAGACTTGGGAGCGCCTCGTCCATGATCAATCTGACACTAATTCCCTGTGCCAGTCTGGCCCATAAGTAAAACCCGATAAAGATGAGCAACCCAAAAAAGAGTGATAAGGACACGACCTGGTAGACCATCCGCTTTATTGGCGATTTAAGCCAGGGAATAAGCCTCTCCAGGACCAGGACGATCCAGACCATCCCCTTCCAGGCTGGATAACCAATGGCTATGGAAAATATGCAGTTGCGAAGTACCGTCTCCACCGACCACATGTCTCGCGGGGTGGTGAATACATTGAGTATGTTCCCTATGAGCACCAGTATTAGCAAGTCCCTCAGCAGGATCAACAAGAATTTGTATACCTTTTTTCGCTTCATCAAGTGGGTATTATTGGCTACACAAGATACTTATTTGATCTTGATTTATTGCAGTTTTTCCAGTTCGGCCCGGGTAGCTTCTTCCCCCCAGACAGGCCAGAGAGGATCCTCGTTTGTGAAGGCCTTAAATTTGCTTAGGGCTTCCTCCAAGATAGGTTTGGCCATATCAATACCTCCACCCATGGAAGGAGGAAGGTTCAGTTTGTTGACCCCTTCCAGGAAATAGATCCGCGGATTTTCTGGGTTCAGTGACTTTGCGGTCTCCAGTTCAGTAAACATTTTCTCCATGTAAATCATGCCCCTTCCCATGGGATCAACCATAATCCGGGAGGGAAAGATAAACGCCTGCAGTACGTGAAGCTCCGATTCTTCGGGTTCCAGTTCCATGGCCCGGTCGAGCAGCTTCTGAGCACGGTCCAGAATCTGGTCCTTCTGGCCCCCATCACTCTCATCGAAACTCATTACAACAAGGGCGTAAGAGGCATAGTAATAAGGCATCCACCTAATCTTTTCTGCGGTGGCAATACGTTCAAACTGGATGGCGCTCTCCACGAATTCTCCAGCATCAGATGCCTGGTCCATCATCTCAATGGCACTCTTCATGGCGCTGGTGTATTGGTCTTCCTGTCCCATTGCCTGGGTGGTCCATACTGCAAGGAAAATCAGGGTAATACTCAGAATCATTAATTTGGATTTCATAATATCTGTTTTTAAAGTGAAATCATAAACATTAAAACTGCCATGGTACCGGTTGTTGGTACAATGGCCTGAGAGGCATATACACCATTCTCGTTGGGAACTCCAGCATAGTTGTAGCCAAATACATTATTAAAGCCCAACAAGTTGGTGATGTTTAGGTGGATAATACAATCTCTATTATACAAGGTGGTGAGATAGGTAATGTTAAGGCTGATATCGTTGTATGGTTTTGTTTTTCCTGTCATGAACTCAGCTGTGTTCATATCGTTGTAGGGTCTGCCACTTGCAAAAGAATAGGTGATACCGCATAAGGTTTTCAGGCGCTCAAAGAAGCGTTTGTATACAAGTGATAGGTTGTGGACGGATGCAAAAGAGGGGGCCGCACTTTCAGGATAATCCTGGTAATCTCTGGAGGTATTTAGATAGGAATACGAGATCCAGTAATCGGAGCCCCGCAGGCTCTCACTGTCTCGCCAGAAGAGGTCGATGCCCTGTGCCCTTCCGTAACCATTATTGTTGTAGTCTGCAGCCACCGGACTGTATCGTGAGGTAAACTTCACCAGCTCGTCATAGTATTTTAGATAGCCCTCCACCCTGAAGGTCCTTCGATGCTTCCGGTACTGAAAGTTAAGTATGTAGTGATCTGCCCTTTCAGGAGAAAGAGCAGGCGCGAACTGAAGATATTCATTCTCCGGTTTTTGGCGGTATTTGCCCCAGGCAAAGGAGAACTGGCTGTAGGTTCCGGTTTTGTACGCCGCAGATATTCGTGGTAGTAATGCCAGTGACTGAAGTAGAGAGGAGTGCTCTGCCCTGATCCCGGTGCGAAGTGCTATCGTTTTTGAAATTTTACACTCGGTCTCCACGAAAAGGGAGGGCTGATTATCTACCAATTCCATACGGATGGTGCTGTCGGTGGTTACCGTCTGACTGTACCAGCCCCGGTTAAAATCTCCGCCGAATCGGGTCTTGAAGTTCTCAGATACCAGGTTTGCAAGTGTTAATTTCATTGATGCTCCAGTGGTCACTGTGGTCACAGGTACTCCCACATAGTTGATATTCTCGCTGTCACGACTGTAGGCTACTCCTGTGCGGATTAACCACTTCTCAGATAGTTGATCCGTGTAGCTGGTATTGGTATAAAAGTTTAGATTGTCCAGCTTCATATCATCCATGGTACCGGCTTCAAAATTGTCATAATTCATTCTCATGCTCATGGAGTTGAAGGAGCCGAAAGATTTTAGCAATCCATTCTCCCCAATCTGTTGCCTGAACATAAGCATCCCATCACCAAGAACTGGAGCTTTGGTCCAGTCCACATAAGGTTTGAATAGTTTGTGGGTGAGAGTACTGTTGGCATACAAGCCGGTCACCGCCAGCGAGCTCTTCTCCCAGCGTTTTGCCCATGAGGCATTGGCCCCCACACTCATCACAGCCACACTGGCCTTGTCCTCTGTCTCCAGTCCGTTCGTGCTCAGGTCCACAATGGATGAAAGGGCATGTCCGTATTCGGCCGAGTAGCCTCCTGTACTGAAGAGGGTTTCGGAGAAAAGCAGGGGCGAGAAGCGCCCCCTTGTGGGAACATCGGGCATACTGGAAAAGTAGGGCGACTGAACCAGCATCCCATCCATATAAGTTTTGGTTTCATAGCCCTCACCTCCACGCACAAAAAGCATTCCCTCTTCGCCCACCTTCTGTGATCCCGGCATGGTGGCATAGGCCCCGTAGATATCTCCCACTGCGCTGGCTGTGCTGGCAATATCGTAGGAAGAGAGAGTGGCTGATTTTTTCTCGTCGCTGGCACTGAACAACCCGGCAGTGAACACCACCTCATTGATTTCACTGACCTCATCCTTAAGTATAATGGAAAGAATGGTATCTTTTCCAGTTAAATCCAAAATTCGCATATAGGTTTCGAATCCTATAAAACTAATTGTAAACACTTGTTCCCCTGTAAGATCGCTTATAAGTTCAAAATGGCCTGTGCTATCAGAGATGGTTCCCCCATAGGAGCCTTCGAAATAAATATTGGCACAGATCACCGGTTTTCCCTTTTTATCTGAGATGATTCCGGAGATGCTTTGCTGTGCAGCAGCATTTCCTGAGAGAAGAGTCAGGAGCATTACAAATATATAGTTGGATGTTTTCATTTCGCCAGGTTCTTTGGTAAAGTAAAATTATGATGTGAGCAGGTGGCATGAAAAAGCATCTGTCTGAAGCTGCAGATATGGAGGATGAATGGTTCTGTGGGGAGATAAATGGGAAATTCTCGATCTTGTATTCCTATGAAAATAGTTCTCAATGATGGAGCAACTATTGTCCAGGGAGAATATCCTGATACTGGGGACCATGCCAGGGGGGTCTATTCAGGTTACAAGGAGGCTGCTGATCTGGTGCAATCCGACTGGCTTTACTGGGGAGATAGTGTGGCATGGACCTCTATCTAATTATCCTGCTTTCCTGATTATTCCTGGCAAGTAAGATCAGGCTGGTGTTCTTGATTATCCGGGCCTCACCCGGGCGAATCAGACAGGCTTAGTGATAAGTGACTACATCGACCTTTTTCCATGCACCCCTGGTAAAATCAGGAATCTTCACCGGCATGCCCTGGTTTGCAATGGATTGCTCAGAAAGCTCGATGATGGATGACCATTCTGCTGCATCATATACATCCTGATCCAGGGGTAGGCCGTTCCTCAAACAATGGATCAGGCGGTAATCCATGGTAAAATCCATTCCTCCGTGTCCGCCTACTTTCCTGGCCAGCTCTCCCACCTCTTTTGTGATGGGGTGTTCATATTCGGCAAGAAGCTTCTCCATCTGCGCATTATCCATAAAACTATGTGCATCGGGTTCCAGGGCAATGCCCCTTACGGGCCATTTTTGCACAAAGCCTTTGGTGCCGCTGAGCAGATGAATCCTGCTGTAAGGGCGCGGACTGGTAACATCGTGCTGGATCATTATGCTCTTGCCTTTTGTTGTTTTAATCAGGGTGGTGTTCATATCTCCCCTCGCATAATCCCGCTCTGCATAATCAGAATCTTTTCCAAATCTCTGTTTTGCAAATTCGGTCATGCCAAACTGGTTGCTGGCCACGGAGACCAGGTATTCCATTTTATCTCCCCTGTGGATATTCAGGATATGACAGATGGGCCCGAAGCCATGGGTGGGGTAGAGGTTGGCATTCCGTTTCTCATTGTGCTTCAGCCGCCACATGTTCCAGTATCCGTCCTTTTCATTGAAAATGTGTTCTCTCAGGTCATGTATATAGGCCCCTTCTGCATGTACGATCTCCCCCAGGAGACCTTGCCTGACCATATTCAGGGTGGCCAGTTCGAAGAAATCATAGTTGCAGTTCTCCAGCTGCATACAGTGGCGTCTGGTCCGTTCTGCGGTATTCACCAGCTGCCAGCACTCCTCGATGGAGATGGCGGCAGGAACCTCGGTGGCCACATGTTTGCCCTGTTCCATGGCGTAAACAGCGATGGGCGTATGAAGGTCCCAGTGTGTGCAAACATATACCAGGTCCACATCTTCCCTTTCACACACCTTCTTCCAGTCTTCCGGTCCGGAATAGCCCTCTGCTGCCGGCAATCCATTTTCCAGCAGAATATCCTGTGCCTTATCCAGGTTCTCCTGCACCACATCGCAGAGTGCCACAATCTTCACACCCTCAAGAAAGGTATAGCGTCTTACAGCGCCTTTGCCCCTGGAGCCAACACCGATAAAGGCTACCCTTACCGTATCTATGGGATTGCAACGTAGTTCGATCACATCAGTTTGTCCGGCCGTTCTGGGAGGCTCAGGGAACAGCTCCCGTGCCGTGAACAGGGTCTCTTCACTTTGTTTTTCTGCGGGGACGCAAGATCCTAAAGCAATCATTACAGTAAAAACCGGGAGCACTATACAGCTCAGTTTGAATTTCATTTTCATAATATTAAACATTATGCAATTTATTTCCCTTTCTTCTTCAGCAGGATCTTTGTGGGTTCCATGGTGACCAGACAGCCCTTGGGCATGTTTAAAAGTTCCTCTTCGATTCCGGCATAGAAGGTCTCCAGTTTCTCTGTTTTATCGACCAGTTCAATAATTACAGGAAGCTTCTCGGTCAGTTCCCAGAAATGGGATGAATGAATCTTACTGCTGGTGCCATAACCCATAATTCCCCGGAACACTGTGGCTCCGTTTATTCCCTGTTTTTTTGCTTTTTCCACCAGGTAGTGGTAGAGAAGTTTGGAACCCATCTTATCGGTAGTACTGGCTTTGATGATGAGCCTGCTGTATTTGGAATCCGCTTTCTTTTGTGCCATGATTTATCCCATTAACTTGGTGGAAATGTATCCCAGGTATACGGCTGTAAACCCCAGGAAAATGCTAAGTCCTGTATAAAGAAGCAGGGGGAGGATCTGCCCGTTTTTTAACAGGACCAGATTCTCGCCCGAGAAGGAGGAAAAGGTGGTAAAACCCCCGCATAGTCCAACCATCAGGAACATCCTCCATTCTACGGTCAGCACAGGACTCTTTTCGGAAATCCCAATGAGAAAACCGATCAGGAGGCTTCCCAGCACATTTACAGTTAAGGTTCCTATGGGGATGGAGAACCATTCGATGCGTGTGTTGAGCCGGGAGACTATGAAACGGGCCACACTCCCAATAAAACCACCTGTCCCGATTAATAAGAGTTGTTTCAGCATATTATAATCCAATAATCATTATCCACCAGGTACTATCCACCAGGTACTACGCTGGCATCAGCCAGCGATCTAGCCACTTCTTAAACTCCCGCTGCCATAGTATGCCATTTTGGGGGGATAAAACCCAGTGGGTCTCGGAAGGGAAGAAGAGCATGCGGCTGGGGATGCCAAGCATCTGGGCAGTATTAAAGGCCGCCATGCCCTGGGTATAGGGTATGCGGTAGTCGTGTTCTCCCTGGATAACCATGAGAGGTGTGTCCCAGTTTTTTACAAAATGATGGGCCGAACCAGCATAAGATTTTTTGGCCACCGGATTATCCTTTTCCCAGGGGGCACCACCCTTTTCCCAGTGGTCAAAGAACATCTCATCGGTGGTGGCATACATCATTTCGGCATTAAATACTCCGCAATGGGAAATAAAGGCCTTAAAGCGTTTTTCATGGTTTCCGGCCAGCCAGAATATGGAAGACCCGCCAAAGCTGGCCCCCACGGCACCCAGACGTTCCTCATCCACATAGGCTTCGGCAGAGATATCATCAATGGCACTAAGCAGGTCTTGCATGGCCAGTCCGCTGTTGTCCTTGCTTACCTGGTCGGTCCAGAGTTGTCCGTGACTACTTACACCCCGTCGAGCCGGAGCAATCACTACGTAGTCATTGGAGGCCATCTGGCTCATGTTCCAGCGATAACTCCAGAACTGTCCCAAAACACCCTGGGGTCCACCTGTGCAGAACATAATGGCAGGGTACTTCTTGCTCTTATCGAAATGGGGCGGGTAAATAGCCCAGACCAGCATCTGCTTGTTATCGACAGTGGTCACCCAGCGTTTTTCAACCTTTGGCATGGTCAGCTGGTCCAGAAGGTGTTTGTTTTCAAAGCTCAGCTCGGTGGCTATACCAGTGCCCGGATCCACACTGTAGATTTCTTGGGGTTTGCTCATGTCGACCCGGGTGGCAATAAGTCTGTCGCCGGCTGGAACCGCACTGTGATAATCATGCATGCCTTCAGTCAGAGCAGTGATTTCAGTAGTTTTTATGTTCATTTTGAAGATCTGATGCTCAGAATTTACCGCGCAAACGAAATAAAGGTTTTCACCCTCGTCTGCCCAGGTTTCACCGAAAGGAGAATAATCGAAATCAGGAGTGAGGTAGCGTTTTTCCCCACTGGCCAGATCCATTTCAAAAAGGCGTTCTTTATCGGCTTCATATCCGGCCCTTTCCATGCTGTGCCAGTAAAGCTTGCTGCCATCCGGGGAGAAGAAAGGCACGCGGTCGTAACCGGGCATGCCTTCAGTCAGATTCTTGGTACTGTCCGATTCCAGGTCGTAAAGGTAGATATCAGAATCGGTGCTGAAGGAATATTCCAGTCCGCCCAGTTTTTTACAGGTGTAGGCAATTCCCCGGCTGTCGGGGGCCCAGGCTAATTCTTCCAGGCCGCCGAAGGGTTTCATGGGTGAATCAAAGGCCTCGCCAGGCATCAGGTCTGTTCCATCGGAAAATCTTCCGTCGAAATCAGCTACCAGTACATGGCTGTAAGCACCATCTTCCCAGGTGTCCCAGTGCCGGTACATAAGGTCGTTGATGATCCGTCCATCCGTTTTCTGCAAGTCGGGGTGGATATCCTGGGTGGTCCTGTCTACCTGAACTTCCTGGGTATACAGGACCTTGCTTCCGTCAGGAGAAAAGACCAGTCCTGTGATGCCTCCATCTACATCGGATATGAGATTTTTCCCGGAGCCATCTGCATTCATGCTCCAGGCCTGGAGACTGCCTGAGGCTGAGCTGATATAAACAATCTGCTCGCCATCGGGGTGCCAGATGGCATTAAATTCATTCTGAGGTGTTTCGGTCAGCTGTACTTTTCCCGATCCATCGCTCTTCATCACAAAGAGCTCCCGGTTGCTTCGGTTCTGTTCAATGCTATAGTAACTTACTCCGTAGAGGATACGCCCTCCATCGGGTGAAACCTGCGCATCACTCAGCCTGCCGAAGGACCAGAGTACCTCCGGGGTCATGATGTCGGAGGTGAGAGTCAGCATATTTTTGCCAATCAGCGGAGCGTCTTCCTCCTGCTGTAAATTGACCTGGCATGCAGTGAGCATGCCAAGAATCGATAGAAACAGAACAGCTTTTTTCATGGATATCTGGTTATTTTAGTCGGATAAATGTATTAAATATTGTCTTGTGAACAGGTTTCGGGGGCCTCAAATCACAGGGCAGTGACAATGTCCTTGAACAGGTCTGCCTTTTCCGGTTCGGCCATCAGCCTTTCCCAGGACCAGAGTACCACGCCCGAAGAAGGTGGCTGCAGAGCTGCTTCAAGGGTCTCCCTGAACTCTTCAAGTGAGTATTCGTTATCCAGGTAGGCCTTTCCCACCTGAACGCTTGGTATGACCGTTCCTCCCGAGTGCATATAGACCTCCTCCACGATGTGATGAATCCATGAAGGGGACTGTTTGACCATATGCGCATAAGTCATGGGGGAGAGGTAGTCGCTTAGTTTAGACAGGTCCCCCACATCCTGTCCTGCTACACGTTCAATGGCCCCATCAAAATCATCTCTTGCCCAGGGAACCAGGTGGATATTGACCAGGATATCCGGTTTTTCTTCCCTCACTGCTACTGTAATCTGAGCAACCATTGAGGTGATCAGTTGGCATCGCCAGGCGATCCAGGCTTCTTCCTGATTTTTCAGAATCCAGTCTGCTTTTTCGGGAACTGTGTTGAAGGAGTCGGGCACGGAAATCTCCGTCACTGCCTGAAAATGACTCAGGCAAAGGGAATCAAAGCAGGAGAGGGGCAGTGTGGCCGGGTTCCGTTCGGGGTATACTTTTTCCCAGTAGACAAAATGGCGGATGAAATCAATGCTGATTCCATCGGGTTTATGCTCCCGGACGATCTGCCTGGCATGCTCCACCACCTGATGGCGATAGTCTTCCCTGGAGGGGCATACAAATTCCACCCATTCCTCTGCAGCCGGATTACCATCCTGGTTGATGGCTGCGATTTCGGGCGATTCGGCAATGGCCTCCGGGTTGAAGAATACGGGAAAGATCACAAAAGTGGAAATTCCCTTCTCCCGGGCTTCTTTCATAAACGCCTGGTCGGAGATCAGATCCTCACTGCAGAACCCGGTGTTGATCCCCATGGTGTTCCAGCTTGCAAAGAGTTGATCGTAAGGACCGGAATGTTCATATATTTTCACCCCGATGATCTGCTCCTCCTGTTCCAGATTACAAGCCGTCAGGAAAGAGAGAATGAGGAAGAGTGCTGGAAGTGTATGCTGCCTATTCATTCCTTGATCTGTTTTGATGTTAAATATAGTACAAAAGGAGCTAACCCAACTTGGGCTTTTTACCTCGAAAAATGTTAAAAAATCAAGAAGAATACACTTATTTCACATATTATAAAATCTTATAAGCCTGAGTATCAGGTGGTAGTGATTTTCGAACTTGTTTGTTGTCCCCGAAAGCGATTGTGTATGTAAATTGGTTTGCTTTTTTTTGCTAAATGTTTATCAAAACTATCGTAAAAACGGATAAAAACACCGGTAAAAGGTACGAATATTACCGATTATGCGAAGGTTACCGCATTGCAGATAAGGTCCGCCACCGCTCCATACTTACCCTTGGAAGGCTGGAAGGCGTTGAGACAAAGGAAGATAAGAAGCTTCTTGCGGACAGGGTTGAATCACTGATAAAAGGAGATGTGCCCTTGTTTGGTTATTCTCCAAGCCCAATCATTGAGAAGTATGCCCAGGCAGCATACAAACGCATACGT
>JAOZQY010000011.1 GCA_029931975.1 Bacteroidales bacterium
GAGCATAAAGTGCCCTCTTCTTCCTTGGCAATACTATTAACACTTTGGCCCGTATCAACCTTCCGGCATGTACCCTGGTGAATAAAGTTGCTGGTAATAAACCTGAAGGCGTTTATATCATCCTAGCATGGGAATAGACCGGAGCGCCATTGACAATATACTGAACAAGATCATCTTTCTCATAGACACCAAGGTTGTCGTTGACCAGCCGTGCTTCTCTGGGGAATATTGGTAAGTTTAGTTGCATGCTCCCAAAGATACCGCATTTTCTCTTTGCGAACATTCTTATGGAAATGCCTATTTTTAGGCTACCAACTCAGGAGTTCTGAAGATAAGTGTGCGTAATGTCGGAATTACAAGATGACCTTGTTTAGAAATTCAGACGATAGAGGAAATTTATAGTAAAAGATGACTGGTAATTGAATTCGACTGATTCATTGTTTATATCATAGTACTGACTATAGATATTTTGATGGTTGGTCAGGTTTTGAAAGTCAATGGCCCATTCATGTGACATTTTTTTCATAAACATCTTATAGCTTAGTCGAAGATCAGTTCTGAAGTATGGATCAGCCCTCTGCTCGTATGCCAATGTAGGCTCATACACTGTATAGCCATTTTCCTTTGTGGATTCTATGTCGATAGCCTGAAACCGCTTGCCGCCTGCATAGACGGTTCTGACATCAATCCCCATTAAGCTCTTTCCAATATTAAACTCGTAACCCGCCAGAAGGTTAGTGATAAAATTCCCGTTAAACTGCGAGTTTCGCCATTGCTTGTCAAGTGTTAGATATTTTGATTGGTACAATGTGCCAGTGGCAAGGAAATAGAAGCCCTCGGAGAGATAGTGTTCAAGGGTTAATTCCAATCCATAATTTTTCCCAAGTCCTTCATTTACAAGTGAGTCAACGCGTTGCTGATGAAAGCTTGAACCATAGTTTGCCATACTGAATGTTGAGCCAGCAATTTCAACCGGAATATCAAATAAGTACTGATAATATCCTTCAAGCTTCAAGCGAAAGTTCTTGGTGACCATTCGATTATAGCTGGCAGCCAGTTGATGGCTTTTTGTCATTCCAAGGTCTAGATTTGTGGTGAGACTAGTTCCGTCTTCCAAATAGCTCTGAGTAAAGTATACCAGGAGAGGTTGGATCTGACTATGAAATCCATAGCCAAAGCCAAAACTATTTTTATTATTTGGCTCCCATTTCAAACTGGCTCGGGGTTCAAGAGCTATGGTATTGTTTAGGCCCATATGCTGAAGATGAAGACCACCTGAAGAGGAGACCTGTTCAGACAGATAATGATTGATCTGTACAAATCCCTCAGTAAACAGCCATGGCTTGTCCTTCCATTCAGTTACCACTTCATATTGATCTCTGCTCCGTTCCACACTATCTATATAGTTTGCCTTTGTTACCAGGCTTCTAAAGCCGGCTTCAGCATAAGTTCGTTTATTGAAGCGATGCTTGAGTGTTGATTTGATCTGGTAATGCGTTTCCTGATTATCTTCGCCGTAATAAATCCACTCTTCGTTAGTGTCGAAATTTAATGAATCAATTTTTGTTTGTACCTGATGGCCACTAATACCTATCTGGGTTCTAATCCTTGTATCATCGGAGAAGAAATAGGTATGGTTTACTCCCACCGTTGCCATTTTTGATCCATTACGTGTATTAAAACCTGCGGCATTATCGAAGTTGTTTTTATTGTCTTCTTGTTGCTCGAACTGAATGTCGCTGAAACCACCTAAACCGAAGAGTTGGAATCTTCCTGCTTTCTCGGTAGGTAGATCAAATTTAAAAGAAAGATCCTGGTAATTGGGAACAGCTCCACCGGCAACATCAAATCCCAACTTATCCATCAAGGCCATTGTGCTATACCTGTAGTTCAGAATATAGCTTCCATTTCCACCTTTCTTAAAAGGACCTTCAGTACCCAGTTCAAAACCATTAAATCCTACCTGAAACACACTTTGTCTCTTCTGTTTGCTCCCCGAGCGCATACGAAGGTCAAAAACCCCTGAAGTGGCATTTCCAAATTCAGCAGGAAAAGCACCGGAGTAGAAATCACTATTTGTAAGAAGGTTATTATTAAGCATGCTTACGGGTCCCCCGGTGCTTCCGGCAGCACCGAAGTGGTTCGGATTTGGAATAGGGAGGCCGTCAAGACGCCATAAGAGACCTGAAGGAGCGTTACCCCGAATAACAATATCATTTCGCTGATCACCTGCGATTATTACGCCAGCGTAATTTTGAGCCATTCGTGCCGGATCACCCAGACTCCCTGCATATCTTTCTGTTTGTTCCACTGAAAATGAACGGACACTTACAGAAGCCATCTGGTTTCGAGGTGCATCCTGTCTGGTGCCTGATTTAATTACTACCTCTCCAAAATCAATTCTGCTTTCTTTAAGTTGAAGATTTACTGTGGCATCTTTCCCTGCCTTTACCAAAATATTAGGTATAAGCTGAGGCTTATACCCGATGAAGCTTATCTGGATTGTATATCTACCCGGCTTCAGTACATCCAGTACGAAAGCACCATTTTCATCACTGATTGTCCCTAGAATGAGATCGCCCGAAACCACCACGACATTTGCACCTGGAAGAGGAATTTCCATCTCTTCATCTGTAACTGTACCGGTAATGGCTTGTCCAAGGCAGGAAAGAGGAAATAACAGAAAAGCAAGGAATAGATTGGTGAAGTTCATAAGTCTAATTCTTTCATTGTTCAGACGAAACTATACAATGAAAAGCGCAGAAATAAACTTATGTGATATAGGGGACTTGTTTGTGATATATCGGACTCGACTGTGATGCCCGGGCTAGGTTTGTGACAAACGGGAAACATCGAATTGGCGGCTGACGAGAGCTTTCATATCCGTATATTTCAGGTGTAGTACATAGCCTCGGGCATTTCCCGAGATACTATCGATGAATTGTTTGTTGATGATATAAGACTGGTGGCAACGTATAAACTGAGGATAGTTACTAAATTGATCTTCAATTCTCTTCAGAGAGGCCCGAATTATTTCTCTTTTTGTTGTCTCTCCTGTCCAGCGATAAACAGACACATAGTTACCTTCGCTTTTAACACAGATAAGGTTTGAGGTGCGCAGCTTCAACTTGTCCTTCTTGCCCATGCCAAAAAGAATAATCTCGGTATCACAAAGCTTTTGTGGAAGCGAATTTATCCTTTCAGAGATGCTAGTAGCAATCTTTGTATGTCGCATGAAATAGATTCTTTCAAACCAGAATAGGAGTACAACCACAGGAAATATTCCTACTGCAAGTGTCACTCCAAGAAAGTATAATAGACTCCGTGATCCATCAACATGAAAGGACCCGAAACGAAAGAATAACCAGTTGGCGAAAGCAATTGTAATTATGTTCCATATACTGGCGAACAAGGCAGTGCCAACGGTGTATTCATCTGAATTGAAAACTTTGGCAAACAGAATGGCAATGAGTGCAAAATTCATGATCATCACCACCGTAGTGATCAGACCGTATCCCAATGAAATTAGCCAAGCAGACTCATAGGTATCCATGCTGGAAAATGGATTAAATAAAGCGAGGAATCCGAAGATAAACAGGCCAAACAGAAGTGAAATCAAGGAGTTCTTCCATAGATTAGTACCAATGGGAAAAGGACGTCTTAGCCAGTTTAGTAGTCCATTCATATTTAGTGCTCAGCAATACTATTATAATTCCAGGCAACAGGAGCTTAAATATAGAGAATATTTCGTCTGGTGTCATCCATTTTCCAGCAGAGGCTGACTTGCCGAATTCTTTTTTGCTTGCAGGCCAGGCTCGTATAAAAGGATATACGCAAGGAGCTCGAGGCCATTGTATATGAATCCGGATGAATCCGGCATACAGACCGGACTTGTGAATGTCTATGTGTAGGGAGCAACTGCAGGAATTATGATTCAATTCCATATGATGGCCCCTCTTCAAGAGCAAAGCAGTTAAAGAATCCATTTTTTTCGAACATTTCTGAGGCTCAGAAAAAACAGTAATGTGCAGAAGAATAGAAGAACTATAATATTGATCCCTACAGATATGCTGTTTTTGCCAAGTATCGCTCCATGTAACATATCTGCTCCATAGGTTAGAGGAAGAAGGTAGGAGATAGGTTTTAAAAAAAAAGGTAATGAGCTAATCGGGAAGAAGAGGCCACAGAGAAAAATCATAGGAAAACGGAAAAAATTTGAAAAGGTCTGAGCTTCAAAGACTTCATTTACAGCTACTGCAATAAATAATCCCAGGAATGTAGAAACTACAGCAATCAGGATTACAGCTGGAATAAAAACAAACCATGCCACATGTGACATATCAATAAAAAAGGCTGCCATTATTATTGGAACAAAGGAGTTGATTATTCCGAAAATAATAGCCCCGGAGGTCTTTGCAAGCATCAGCACTTCCAGGGGGATTGGAGCCAGCAAAAGCCTGTCAAAAGACCGGTTTTTTTTCTCAAAAGTAACAGTCACGGACAAGAGTGAAGTCGTTCCAAATAAAATGGATAATGCGACCACACCAGGGAGGATAGACTGAACACTCTCAATATTATTCCCGGATTTAATGAAAAACATACCTGTCCAGGCCAGGGGAAAAATAATTCCCCAACTGATGTTAGGTGGTTTGAGATAATAGGTCTTGAAGTCCTTCTTCAGGATATTCCAGAATGCGGTAAATGTTTTCATGATGTTCCTCCTGATTTTTCTTTCTCATTTTTCATGGAATCAATTTTGATTCCTGTAATATCGACGAATACCTCCTCGAGACTTGGCTTGATTCTTAATGCTTCGAAAACATCAATATGCCTGTCTTCAAGAAAACGGATAAGTGGCCCAACAGGTATAGGTTTACTAGCTTCAATTCGCAAGACTCCTTCTTCCTGAATTATAATTTTCATTGATGGAAAATTATCTTCCATAGCTTTCTTAAGCTTTGTGATTCCCGGAGCACAGATGATTTTCAAGGTATGTCTACTTTTAATGGGCTGAATAAGATTAGGTACGGAATCTATACGGATTATCTTTCCGGAAACAATGAAAGCTATACGATCACAGAGACGTTCAGCTTCTTCAATGTAATGGGTGGTTAAAAATATTGTCGTACCCTTTTTATGCAACTCGCTTATAATTAGTCGCAATTGTCTTGCACTCATAACATCAATCCCTGTAGTTGGTTCATCAAGAAAAAGAATAGAAGGATGATGAATAATCCCTGCCGCAATGGTTAGTTTTCTTTTCATTCCTTTGGAATATCCGCCAAATTTTCTGTCGGCAGCTTTCACAAGATCAAATATCTCGAGAAGTTCCCTGGCTCTTACTTCTCTTTCGATCTTTTTTATACCATAAAGGGAAGCACAAAAGCACAGATTTTGAAACCCGGATAGCTCGGGATATAAATTGCTGTCATCGGGGACAATCCCTATCAGGTGTTGGACTGTTTTCGGATTCCTGATACAATCTATATCATTCACATATATGTTTCCTGAATCAGGTCGTGCAAGACCTGTCAGCATATTAATTGTGGTGGTTTTCCCTGCACCATTTGGTCCGAGAAAACCGAAAAGTTCACCTGTGTAAACGTCGAAATCAATACCATTGACTGCCTTAACCTGGTCAAAGCTCTTGGTAATCTTCCGGACTTTAATTGCCGTATGCTTTCCGTTCTTCATATTTTCTTTTTTATGCGAAAAGGTCTTTCTTTATTGAATGTTAATCAGATAATGTATCCTCATTAATCCTGTAGTGAACGTAATAGCCTTCCTTCTCAGTAGCAACAATTTTCGCGTCACGAAGTATACGAAGATGTTATGAAATCACAGCTGAAGTTAAACCTGGTTTTCTGGACAGTGCATTCACGCACATAGGTTGTTTCTTAAGCAGCTCTATAACTTGAATACGCGTTTTTACTGACAGGACTTTGAATATCCGGGCTTTTAGTCGACATCATTTGTAAATATTTCTTTTATTTAAGCGTGTGCGCAAATACTATACAATATTGGAATTATATTTTTAATCATTGATCGGGTTGCTTATAAAAACTTCAAACACTTTTCAAGTTAAGCTTTTAATGAAAACCTGCTCATGATGTAGCTTTTCAGTGGAGAAAAAAATGAGATTTCTGAGTGGATTGCATACTTTTGTTCTGAGGGATAGATTTAAGAAATGCAACGAATCATTAAGATCGCTACACTGGTACAAAACGGATTGTATGATATCACTCGACAGGTAGAGGCTATTGTATCAGAAAGCGGCGTGCAATCCGGCATGGTCACTGTCTACGCCCAAGGAGCAACTGCGGGAATGATCCCAGAGCAAGTGTTTAGAGTTGTGCGGTAAAACTGAGCTCGTCCACCCCTGCCACATCGGCCAGGTTTTCCAGCAGGTTGCTGTCCATTCGTCCCCGCACGTGGACAAGCACATTGTTATCGCCCCCGACAATAACGATCAGGTCCCGGAGCTTGCCGTTTTTCTCACGGGCTGCGATGATCACGTCCTCGTCATCCTCATGCACCTCCAGCAACATTCTGTAGCCCTTGTTCATGTTGGAAAGATTGACCTCCTCGGTAAAGTTCACACCCGGATAGAGTGCACTCTCTTCAATGGTGAGTACGGTTACTGAGCGCAGGGACTTTAGAAGCTCCTTCTCTTCCCGGTCGAGGTCCGCAATGGAGCCTGCCAGTTTCATTACAAATCCAGGGACCTTCAGGGCTACCACACCCTCTTCGCCTTTATACTGGTAGTAGAGCCTGTCAAAACCGGCAGGTTGAGCAAATAAGGTAATGCCGAAGGCAAGTATCAGTGTGGAAAGAATTAACTTTTTCATTTGGATCGTCTTAAGGTGTTCGATCATAAGACGAAGAAGCCTCCAGCTTGTTACACGATTTCGGCTTTGGATTAGGGATTTTTTTGCAGGGAGTCCAGATTGCTCTTTAGTTTTCTGTAGCCAGTCCGCTGAACGGGAGATTGATTAAACAGCAAGCTGAACTTCTCCCGGTCCAGGTTTTGCCAGTCCTCTCTCGACATTTCCATTAACTCCGGGTCCGGATTAAAACCGTGTTCCAGGTGGTTCAGGGCTTTGCGGTTCCAGGGACAAACATCCTGACAGATGTCGCAGCCAAAAACCCTGCCTGTCAACCTTACTTCAATGTCAGGAGAAATATCCCCTTTGTTTTCAATGGTCTGGTAGGAGATGCACCGCTCCGAGTCGATGGTGCGATTATCCAGGATGGCCCCGGTGGGACAGGCTTCAATACAGCGGGTACAGCTACCACAGAAATCACTCTCAGGGATGGTCTGATACTCCAGCCCCACGTTCAGGATAATTTCTCCTATAAAGACAAAAGATCCTGCGCTTCGGGAGATCAACATGGAGTTCTTCCCGATCCAGCCCAGTCCGGCCCGCTTTGCCCAGGCACGGTCGAGGACTGGGGCCGAATCCACAAATATCCTGCCCTCTGTTTCAGGATGCAGGGATTTGATGAATTCAAACAGCAGCTGCATTTTCTCCTTCATTACAAAGTGATAATCTCTTCCATAGGCGTATTTGGACAGAATGGGCGCTTTCAGGTCCCTTTGCTTCCTGTCCGTGTAGTAGTTGTATAGAAGTGAGATAACAGTTTTTGATCCTTCTACCAGCAGGGTGGGGTCAATGCGTTTCTCCTTATGATTGGCCATATAGCTCATGCGGGCATGATAACCTTCCTTGAGCCATGCATTCAGTCTCTGAGCATCCTCGGACAAGGCTTCGGCTTTGGAGAAACCACATCCGGCAAATCCCAGTTCCAGGGCCTTTTTTTTAATGTGCTCTGACACTTTTTGTATGGATCTATCCTGATTCACAACTAGGCACTATAACAGGCCCAGTTCCAGCTTGGCCTCTTCTGTGAGCATGGATTTGTCCCACTGGGGTTCAAATACCAGGTTGATATTGGTTTTTTCCACCTCCTCAAGAGCATTTACTGCATTCTCTACATCCATGATAAGGATATCTACCATGGGGCAGTTGGGTGCTGTGAGGGTCATGGTAATATTGGCTTCTTTCTGGTCGGTATAATCAATCTCATAGATCAATCCCAGGTCATATACATTCACAGGGATCTCAGGGTCGAACACTGTTTTCAGTGCTGCTACGATTTTTCCCTCTATCTCTAAAAAATCCAGTGATTCACTCATGATTCCTTGTTTTGGTTCTCTTTGGCCTGGTATGCCATGGCATAAAGGCGCATTTTTTTCACCATGGCCAGTAATCCGTTGGAGCGCGTGGGAGATAAATTCTGGCGGAGCCCGATCCCGTCTATAAAGGTGAGTTCATTCTCCAGGATCTCTGAAGGTGTACGTTCATTCATCAGTTTGACAAGCAATGCCACAATCCCTTTTACAATGATGGCATCACTATCGGCATTAAAAATCAGCCTGCCATCCACCAGGTCAGCATGGAGCCATACCTTCGACTGGCAGCCATTAATCAGGTATTCATTGCTGCGGTATTTGGGATCGATGCCCGGAAGATCGTTCCCCAGTTCGATCAGGTAATTATATCGGTCGAGCCAGTCCTCAAATACCGAAAACTCATCTACAATATCCTGTTGTGCTTTGTTATATTCTGTCATTGTCTGGGTTTTTTTAAGAAAGCATCTCCATGGTTTTTCGAATTCCTTCTGCCAGGACATCTATCTCTTCTCTGGTATTGTAAAACACCAGGGAGGCCCTTATAGTTCCATCAATGCCGAAATGATCCATGACCGGTTGGGTACAGTGGGTGCCAGTGCGCACCGCGATGCCCATTTTATCAAGGATCAAGCCCGCATCATAGGTATGAATATTTTGCAAAAGGAAGGAGAAGACTGAAATCCGGTTGGCCGCATTTCCGTAAATCTTTAATCTGTCGATTCTTGCCAGTTTTCCCAGTGTATAGCGGCTCAGTTCTTTTTCGTAGCTGGCGATTTTCTCCAATCCCACCGAATGAAGATACTCAAGTGCAACACCCAGGCCAATGGCCCCTGTATAGTTAGAGGTTCCGGCTTCAAACTTGAAAGGTAGGGTATTGTAGGTGGTCCGTTCAAAACTTACCTGATCAACCATATCGCCACCGCCCTGGTAGGGGGGAAGCTCCTCCAGCAGGGACTCCTTTCCATAGAGTACCCCCGAACCCGTGGGCCCGAAAATTTTATGGGATGAGAAGACGTAAAAGTCGCAATCCAGCTCCTTGACATCAACCTCCCCGTGTTGCACCATCTGTGCCCCGTCGATCAATACAGCGATGTCCTTTGCATGTGCCTTCTCGATCACTTCCTTTACCGGGTTGATGGTTCCCATGGAATTGGAGGCATGGCTTAGGGCGACAATTTTTGTCCGTTTGGTCAGCAGCTCATCCAAAATTTCCAGTTTCAGCTCCCCATTCTCATTAAAGGGGATCACTTTCAGTTGGGCTCCTTTACGTTCACAAAGCATTTGCCAGGGGACAATATTGGAGTGGTGTTCCATTTCCGAAATTAGGATCTCATCTCCGGCACTCACGTATTTTTCACCAAAGGAAAAAGCTACTGTATTGATCGATCCGGTGGCTCCGCTGGTGAAAATAATCTCATTGGCGGAGTCCGCATTCAGAAAGGCACGGACGGTTTCCCGGGCTGCTTCATAACGACCGGTCATCTGTTCACTGAGGTAATGGATGCCACGGTGGATGGAGCTGTTCTGACTCTCCTGCAATTCCCTGATGGTGTCGATCACCACCTGCGGTTTTTGCGTGGTGGCACCATTATCAAGATAGACCAGGGGCTTTTTATATACTTGCTGACTCAGGATAGGAAAATCGCTCCTGATCTGTTTTATATTGAGGCCCATTGTTTTCTGCTTTATTTAATCGCAATGCATCGCGCAGTTGTTACACCTTGAGAGTTCGCCACGAAGCCGCTTGCCCACCAGTTCGGTGATCCGCCCCCGGAGGGAGGGCTGCTTGATCTTTGAAATCACATCCCAGGTAAAGGCATCCATCAGCATCAACCGGCTTTCATCTTTGGCTATTCCTCGGGACTGTAAATAAAAGAGACCCTCTTCATCCAGTTGTCCGACCGTTGCACCGTGACTGCATTTTACATCGTCGGCGTAGATCTCCAGTCTCGGCTTGGTGTACATCCTGGCCGCATCAGAAAGCAATATGTTATTATTGGATTGGAATGCTTTGGTCATCTGAGCGTCGGGATGTACATGAATTTTTCCGTTGAAGGCACCTGTTGAAGCATCGTCCAGCACCCCTTTGTAATACTGGTTACTGGTACAATGTGGTTTGCTGTGCTCTATCACTGTATAGCTGTCCACATGTTGCATTTTATCAGTAAGAAAGAGCCCCAGGGTACTGGTTTCGGCTCCCTCTCCCTCCATGTTGATCCGCAGGTTGTTCCTGACGATGCCCCCGTGCAGGGTAATGGTACCGTGCTGACAGTTAGAGTTGCGGTCCTGGTTGATCCAGGTATTAGTCACCTGGCAGGAGTTATTGTGTTCGTTCTGGAGCCTCAGCAGGTCCAGGTTGGCATTTTCCCCGGTATATACTTCGCTTACCGAATTGGTCAAAAACATTTGAGGGGAGAGGGTGTGATCGCAGACAATGACCTGTGCCTCAGCGTTTTTCTCTAATACAAACAGGTTCCGGTGTTGTACTATCTGGTTCTTATCTGAAAGCAGCAGGTTGATAATCTGGATCGGTCTCTCCATCCTGACCCCTTCCGGGATATAGAGAAAAATCCCATCCTGGGAAAAAGCAGTGTTCAGGGCTACAAAGGGCTCATCGTTGCTGGAAGCAATTTTCCCCAGGTACTTTTTCACCAGATCGGGGTATTGCGTGCTTGCCTCTTTCAGGCTGCCGTAAATAATACCATTATTCAGACTGATAAGTGCCTCTGTTTCCGGATGGTGAAAAAAACCATTCAGCACAGTCAGCACATTGGAGTCTAGCATGGGAACATCGCAACTGAAGATTTCGGCCTCGTCATAATCGATCTTCCTGGGCTGGAAATCAAAGGAGAGCTCTCCGTCAAAAACCGGTTCCAGGTGGGTATACTTATATCGTTCCTCTTTTCTGCCGGGGAACCCGGATTGTTGGAAGGATAAAATAGCTGCATCACGCATCTCCTTCACATATGGCAGATCATCCCTGCCAATTTGCTTCCTGTACTTATGAAACAGCTCCAGATATTTATCAAGTGTCTGCATCTACTTCCTGTTTGATCCAGTCATACCCATGTTCCTCCAGCTCTTTGGCCAGTGATTTATCGCCCGATTTTACGATACGCCCCTTGTAGAGCACATGTACCACATCGGGAACAATATAGTCCAGTAGTCGCTGGTAGTGTGTAATGACTATGGTGGCGTTTTGGGGCGAACGAAGTTTGTTAACGCCGTTGGCTACAATACGCAGGGCATCAATATCAAGCCCGGAATCGGTCTCATCCAGTATGGCCAGTTTGGGTTCCAGGAGGGCCATCTGGAATATTTCATTCTTCTTCTTTTCACCCCCTGAGAATCCTTCGTTTACAGAGCGGTTGGTCAGGTCGGAATTGATCTCAACAACCTTTTTTTTCTCCCGCATCAGCTTCAGGAAATCTCCTGCCGGCAGTGCATCCTGCCCTCTGTATTTCCGCATGGAGTTGATGGCGGTGCGAAGGAAATTGACCATGCTAACCCCCGGAATCTCCACGGGATACTGGAATCCAAGGAAAATCCCTTCACGGGCCCGGTCCTCCGGAGCTAGTTCTGTCAGATCTTTTCCCTCATAAATGATCTTCCCATGAGTAATATGAAAATAATCACGTCCGGCCAGTGCCGATGCCAGTGTACTTTTACCCGAACCATTGGGTCCCATGATGGCATGTACCTCACCGGCCTTTACCGACAGGTTGATCCCTTTCAGGATCTCCTTACCTTCGATACTAACTCTTAAATCTTTTATCTCTAACATAATTTTCGCTTCGCTCAAGTTAGTTTGTTAGTGTATTATTATGTTAATCACTAATTTACTAACGGATTAACTTACTAACTTTTTAGCCAACACTCCCTTCCAGGGTAATGGCCAGTAGTTTTTGTGCCTCTACGGCGAATTCCATGGGCAACTTGTTCAGCACCTCTTTGGCATATCCGTTAACGATCAGACTGATGGCATTTTCGGTGTCGATGCCCCGCTGGTTGCAATAAAAGATCTGGTCCTCCCCGATCTTGGAGGTGGTGGCCTCATGCTCCACAACGGCACTCCGGTTATCCACTTCCAGGTAGGGAAAGGTATGTGCTCCACATTTGTCCCCCAGCAGCAGGCTGTCGCACTGACTGTAGTTTCTTGCATTCTCGGCACTCTTCAAGACCTTTACCAGGCCGCGGTAGGAGTTTTCACTTTTCCCGGCACTGATCCCTTTGGAGATAATGGTGGACCGTGTGTTTTTTCCTATGTGGATCATCTTGGTACCGGTATCTGCCTGCTGGTAGTTGTTGGTAACCGCCACCGAATAGAATTCACCCACTGAATTGTTTCCTTTCAGGATGCAACTGGGATATTTCCAGGTAACTGCAGAGCCAGTTTCCACCTGTGTCCAGGAGATTTTGGAATTATCGCCCCTGCAGATTCCCCGCTTGGTGACAAAGTTGTAGATGCCTCCCTTTCCCTCCTTATTGCCGGGGTACCAGTTCTGAACTGTTGAATACTTGACTTCGGTATTTTCCCCGGCCACTATCTCTACGATGGCTGCATGCAGCTGGTTCTCGTCTCGCATGGGTGCGGTACACCCTTCCAGGTAGCTTACAAAGGAGTCGTCCTCAGCTACTATCAGGGTGCGTTCGAACTGACCTGTATTGGCGGCATTAATCCGAAAATATGTAGAGAGTTCCATGGGACAGTGGACTCCCTTGGGGATATAACAAAAGGAACCATCGCTGAAAACAGCCGAGTTGAGGGCTGCAAAATAGTTATCGGTATAGGGCACTACCGAACCCATATATTTTTTAATAAGGTCGGGGTGGTTCTTGACCGCATCACTGAATGAGCAAAAGATGATTCCTTTATCTGCAAGGGTGTCCTGGAAGGTGGTTTTCACTGATACACTGTCCATCACTGCATCCACGGCCACTCCGGCCAGTTGCTTCTGCTCCTCCAGGGGGATTCCCAGCCTGTTAAAGGTATCGATCAATTCCGGATCCACCTCGTCCATATTTTCATATTTGGCCTCCTGTTTGGGAGCCGCATAGAAAATAATATCCTGGTAATTGATTTCAGGGATCCTCAGATGTGCCCATTGGGGCATCTTCATGGTTTGCCAGTGCCTGAATGCCTTCAGCCTTGATTCGGTAAGCCATTTGGGTTCTTCTTTTTTGGCAGAGATGATCCGGACCACCTCTTCGTTCAAGCCCTTGGGAATGGTTTCAGTATCTATATTGGTTTGAAATCCAAACTTATAATCGCTATCTGTTACCTCATTTAATATCTTCTCCTGATCTGTCACTTTTCCTCATGTTTTGGGTAATATCTGGCCCGAACTAATTGTAAATAAGATTGATTTTAGATAGAGCCCAAATATACAAAAACTTGTTCTTACATTTGTATTACAACAGGCTAATTGAATTGTTCATCTTTTAACTTTTCCATCCATGAGCACTGAAAAAACACGCACTATCGATGAGCTGGGAGAATTTGGGCTCATCGATCACCTTACTTCCGGATTCATCAAGCGACAGGAAAGCACCAGTGTTGGTGTTGGTGATGATGCTGCAGTTGTCGATCACGGCGCTTATGTCCAGGTAATTACCACCGACATGCTGCTTGAAGGGGTCCATTTCGACCTGGTCTATACTCCCCTGAAGCATCTGGGATACAAAGCAGTTGTGGTAAACCTTTCGGATGTATATGCCATGAATGCGGCTCCCCGCCAGATTACGGTCTCCATCGGTATTTCAGGTAAGTTTTCGGTGGAGGCGCTGGAGGAATTTTATGAGGGAGTGAAACTGGCCTGTGAAAAATTTAATGTGGACCTGGTAGGAGGCGATACAACAGGATCCATGACCGGACTGGTTATTTCGGTGACGGCTATTGGAACCGCCCTGAAAAAGGAGTTGACTTTACGCAGTACGGCCCTTAACAACCAGCTGATCTGTGTGACGGGCGATCTGGGAGCGGCCTACATGGGGTTGAAGATTCTGGAGCGGGAGAAGCAGCTGCATGCCGAGGATCCCGGTTTCCAACCCGAACTTACCGGGTATGATTACATCCTGGAACGCTATCTGAAACCGGAGCCAAGGGTGGATGTGTTGCTGGCCCTGAAAGAGGCGGGGATTGTACCAGGAGCTATGATTGATATTTCGGACGGTCTCTCTTCTGAATTACTGCATATTTGTAAAGCTTCGGAGTGTGGATGCCAGGTCTATGATGAACGGATTCCGCTTGCCGAAGAGACCAAAGAGGCCGCTGCGGAATTTCAGATGGAGCCCTTGGTGGCTGCACTGCATGGGGGGGAGGACTATGAATTGCTGTTTACTGTTCCGCTTTCCGGCTTCGACAAGGTTTCTTCTATCGAGGGAGTAAGCGTGATTGGGAATATCACCGATAAGAAAGGTTCAGCCCTGCTGGTGGGCAACGATGGTGGTACCATTCAGTTGCAAGCCCAGGGCTGGAAGGCCTTGGCAAAGGATGAATAGAAGACTTTTATCAGGATACAGGATTTTTAGCGGGCATCAGATACGAATAATTCGTCTCTGTTCTTTATCCCATTTTGTCCGACAGCCTTCACGGTAGGAGATGTCGGCCATGGCGATAACCACTCCCTCTTCATAGGCCATTTCGATGTTGGCCGTAGGAGTACCCCCATTTCGAATGGCCTCCAGCCATTCCTTCAGGTGCAAGTGTGTGACATCCCACTCCTGTCCCCCAATGCTGGTGGAGGTCAGTCCCCGGGAAGCATAGTACTGGGCTGTGGCCGAACTGATTGCATCCACAGTCTTGGCAGTATTGGAACCTTTCAGCATTTCCAGCATTGGC
Source organism: Bacteroidales bacterium (assembly GCA_029931975.1). Lineage (GTDB taxonomy): Bacteria > Bacteroidota > Bacteroidia > Bacteroidales. The sequence continues at coordinate 15,036 of JAOZQY010000011.1, forward strand.
GATCCTGAGGATACGAGACCACGCTCCAGCAGATCTGAGAATTGCTCTGAACTCCCGTCGGGAGTGAGCTCCAGGTTATTGCCCACGGTCATGGAGGCATCCCTCCCATATAGTGTCCTTCCCCTGGCCTTTGATGAGCTCAGGTTCGCACTGTAGGTTAGGGTCATGTCCTTGTTTGGATATTCAAAGGTGGTATGCAGCACATCAGGCATATCGCCGAACTCCTTATAGGTGTATTGTCCCCCGGAGGAGTACACGGTTTCCGGAATTCCCATTTTGAGCAGCTGGTTTACAGCATCAAACTCGTGGGAAAAAAGCTGGCCAAATAATCCTGTATCATATTCGAAATAGCGGGCCCAGCTGTAATAACGCCGGATGCTGAAGGGAACCTCAGGGGCTTTTCCCAGCCATTGTTTCCAGTCGATGCTCTGTGCATCTCCCGGCTTGGTCTTGCCCTCGTTGTCCACATGGCGGATCCAGGCACCATTGGGGGAGTTCCGGTTGGTGGTGGTTTCCACATGAGAAATCTTCCCCAGCAAATCTCTGTGGAGGATTTCATTGGCGACCTGGAAGGCTGCGGTCTGAGGATACTGGTGTCCCAGCTGGAAGACCAGCTTGCTGTTCTTCACTGCCTCATAGCTTGCGTAGATTTCCTCTTCCCTGTGGATAAGGCTCTTTTCACAATACACGTGTTTTCCGGCCTGTATGGCATCGATGGTCATCTGTGCATGGTGGTGGTCCGGGGTGGCAATAATGACTGCATCGATGTTGGGGTCGGCCAGCATTTCATGGTAATGACTGAAGCGTTTTACCGGATGCTTCGAGGCAAATTCGCCCCCGGTATGGATGTCATGGGCAGCCGTGGCCAGCCCGTTTTCGGCATGGAGATCAAAGACATCGCAGATTCCGGTGATGGCCACATGCAGGTTCCCGTCCCTGATCTGTGCATCCAGAGATCCATTTTCCACAGTTTGCTCAAAGCTCGATTTTTCAAGGAAGCCAAGAGCCTTGGCAAGCTGGGGTCCACGGCCCCCGAACCCGACAATCCCGATGCGGATCAGGTCACCTTTTTGATGGGTGACCGGTTTTACAACATCCATCAGGTCCTCCAGACCCAGTTCCCGGACAATCTCCTCCTGGATATTATGCTTATCATCGTAGGATGCTTTACGGAAGATCTGGATTCCAAGAGCACCCAGCACGGGGATCCCTGCCAGGGCCTTTAACATATCTCTTCTGTCTATTCCGGAGCTGTTTTCTGAAGTCATGTTGCCAAAGTTATGCGTTATACTTTTTCCGAAGTGTGTCCAGTCCCAGGCTCCTGGAAAGAGGAGTCACTGCAATATAAAGCAATGTGACTGCTTCAATAAGGGTTTTATTCACCATCAGGTAGTTTCCTTCCATGGGGCCTGTCAGCTCCATCCCGATAAAGGGTGGATTGAAAAGGTAATAGAGGAGGAGCAAGCAGGTTCCTGCAAGGGATGCTGCCCGGGTGAAGAGCCCCAGGATCAGTCCCAGGCCAATGGTAATCAGTCCCCAGGTGTTCAATGCATCTACTGTGTTTAGCACGGCGGTGTTTGAAATGAACCACTCCGCTACACCGGAAAAAATCCACTGTGAACTGGCCAGGAAGCCAAGTGACGACCATTCGGGATGGATCAGTTTATATAGGCCTTCATACAAGAAGTGCCATCCAATGAGAAAACGTAGAACAACAAGCGTTCCCAGCTGCCATTTAAGGTCTTTGGTTCGGATCTCCATTAGAGAATTTTCGCTTAGGGTGAATACCTGGATTATTTATTTATGACCGTAAATCTAGATATTCCATGGAGAGTTACAAAGACAGCCTTCAACAAATACCAAAAGTCCCGGAGTAAAGCTAATCAGATTTCCCGTCGAGGTAGCCCCTGATAATGCCGCGTTTGGAGTCGCGGATAAAGAGGATAATCTCGTCGCGTTCTTTGGAGGCTGGCAGGTTGGCTTCCACAAACTCCAAGGCATCGGAGATGTTTAAGCCCCGCTGGTAAATAATGCGGTAAACTTCCTGGATGGCATAGATGGTATCGTTGGCAAAACCCCTGCGGCGCAGACCAATGGAGTTAATCCCGGTAAAAGATATGGGTTCTCTTCCTGCCATGGCAAAGGGAGGCACATCCTTACTTACCTTGCTACCCCCCTGAATCATCACATGGGCACCGATGCGAACAAACTGGTGAACCAGGCTTCCCGCACTAACAATAGCCCAGTTATCTACCTTCACTTCTCCTGCCAGTCCGGCGTAGCTTCCCATGATAATCCGGTCCTGCAGGACACAATCGTGGGCTATATGTACATAGGACATAATCAGGCAATCTTTCCCCACCACAGTGCTCATATTGGCCTTTGTCCCTTTGTTAATGGTAACATACTCCCTGATAATGGTATTGTCACCGATCACAACCGTGGTAGCTTCTCCTTCGTATTTCATGTCCTGTGGATCGGCTGAAATTACCGCTCCCGGAAAGATTTGTACATTTTTACCGATTCTGGCGCCGTTCATGATCACAGCGTTGGGACCGATCCAGCTTCCTTCGCCGATCTCTACATCTTCATATATGGTGGCAAATGCCTCAACTTTTACACCTTTGGCGATCTTTGCCCCGGAGTGAACGTTTGCCTGCTTGCTAATCATTGTCTGTGTTTTTTACAATCTGTGCCATCAGTTCACCCTCCATCGCCAGCTTGTTGCCAACGAAAACCTCCGCAAATACCAGCGCAATGCCACGTCTGATTGGTTCCAGGAGGTCTACCTTGATGATGAGAGTATCACCCGGTATTACTTTTCTTTTGAATTTCACCTTATCAATTTTCAGGAAATAGGTGGCGTAGTTTTCAGGATCGGGTACGGTTCCCAGTACCAGGATTCCACCCACCTGGGCTGCAGCTTCAATCTGCAGCACTCCCGGCATTACAGGTTCTTCGGGAAAATGTCCTGTAAAGAAGGGCTCGTTGGTGGTGACATTCTTGATACCTACCACCGATTTTTCATCCAGGTGGATCACCTTGTCAACCATCAGAAAGGGGTAGCGGTGGGGTAGTCTTCTTTTTATTTCATTGATATCGATCAGGGGTTCCAGGTTGGGATTGTAGACTGGCACCATTTTCTGCAGGGCTGCCTTTTTCATCACCTGACGAAGGGCCCTGGCAAATTCGTTATTGCTCTGGTGTCCGGGCCGCGTGGCAATAATCTTGGCCTTGAACCATCTTCCAACCAGGGCCAGGTCGCCCATCAGATCCAGTAGCTTGTGCCTGGCAGGTTCGTTGGAGAAACGCAGATCCACATTATTCAGAATTCCTTCCGGTTGGACGGTGATATGGGGTTGGTTGAAGAGGTCTGCCAGACGGTCCAGCTCTTTTTGCTCCCATTTCCGGTCCACAATCACAATGGCATTGTCCATATCTCCCCCCTTGATCAGGTTATTTTTGGCCAGAAATTCCAGTTCATGAAGGAAAACAAAGGTCCGGCAGGGGGCAATCTCCTCTTTGAAGTTCTGAAGTTCTTCAAGCGAAGCGTACTGATTTCCCAGTACCTGGGAGTTATAGTCGATCAGTACATTAATACTCTGAATTTTATCCGGGTAGGCAATGATGTGGATCCCATGCTCTTCATCATAATACTCCAGTTTCTCTTTCAAAATGAAGTACTTGCGGTCGGTAGCCTGGTCCACGGCACCCGTTTGTTCAATGGCTTCAGCATATTTCAGGGCACTGCCATCCAGAATTGGAGCCTCCGGACCATCTATCTCTATCAGCACATTGTCGATTCTCATGCCTACAAAGGAGGCCAGCACATGTTCGATGGTTGAGATCCGTGCGCCGTTCTCTTCCAGAACAGTTCCCCGTGAAGTTTCCACCACGTTTTCAGCCAGGGCATTGATAATGGGTTGTCCGGGCAAGTCTATTCTTTTGAAAATGTATCCGTGACTGTCCGGGGCAGGATGAAAGGTCATATTGACCTCTACTCCGGTATGCAGGCCCTTGCCTTTAAATGATATGGGCGCCTTAAGTGTGCGCTGTTTTTCCGCCATAAATCGTTGACAAATATATAAAATAAAGACGAATCAGATTTTTCCTTATTGTGTGAGCTCATTTACCTTTTGTTCAAGATCGAAAAGTTCCTTGCTGAGCTTCGGCAGGTTTCTGAAAACCGCGATGCAGCGTTGCCATGATCCTAGATCAAATGCGGGCGATCCCATGATCACACTATTTTCCTTCCTCATACTTTTTGAAATCCCTGACTGGGCGCCAATTTTCACACCATCGGCTATGTTGAGGTGTCCGGCCAGTCCTACCTGTCCTCCGAACATACAATTCTTTCCTATCTTGGTCGATCCGGATACACCGCACTGTCCCGCCATAACCGTGTTCTCTCCCACCTCAACATTGTGGCCGATCATTATCAGGTTATCGAGTTTTACTCCCTTTCTTATAATGGTTGCACCCATGGTGGCGCGGTCTACCGTGGTGTTTGCACCGATTTCCACGTAATCTTCAATGATCACTTTACCCACCTGTGGAACCTTCTCGTAATTGTTCTGCTGGTTGGGGGCAAATCCAAACCCATCTCCGCCAATAACAGCACCCGCATGGATTACGCAGTTCGCTCCTATCTCGCAGTCGTCATAAACTCTCACGCCGGGATAGAGAATGGTGTTCTTACCGATCTTCACATTCTCTCCCACATAGACCTGCGGGTAGAGCTGAACCCCATTGCCCACAGAGGCCTTATCAGAGATAACAGTAAAATCGCCCACATAGAGATCATCTCCCATGCTGGCTGTCTCAGCAATACTTGACATCTTGCTAACACCTGATTTTTTTGGCTTGCTCTGTTCGTAAAGCCTCAACAATGCAGCAAAGGATTCATAGGCTTTTTCTACCCTGACAAGTGTGGCGCTTATCTCTTTTTGAGGCTGAAAATCGGAGTTTACAATAACGATGGTAGATTGCGTATCATAAATATATTTTTCATACTTCGGATTGGCAAGAAAGGAAAGCGTTCCGGGTTTTCCTTCCTCAATTTTCGAAATATCATTTACCTCGGCGTGGGGATCTCCCTCCACCGACCCTTTCAGAAATTCTGCAATAAGCGCTGCAGTAAAGTTCATATAGCTTGATTTTTAGATGGATTTATCTCTTTTTTCTTCAGTTATTAATCGAGGATAGCACAGGAAATATTTGCGCACCGTAAGTGAAAGCACTGATATGTTCAGAATATCGGAGGCTTCAGCAATATCATGTGTATCGCCTCTTTTATCCATGATGGTGATCCGGTCGTCCATATCACTATATGCATAATTACTTATGCTATCCGAAACCACCAGGTACTCAGCTTCTTTTTCAGGAATGGATAAAGAACTGGCTGTCCTTTTCCTGAGTTCATGTACGCGTTCAGCTCTAAACTGATTGTTATTCAGTTCCACTGAAAACAGTTTCCGGTTGACCAGTCCGTCCGCTAACATAGACAAAACTAAATCTGAATTGTTGCACCAGACTTTTGCAGATGTGAGAATGTCGTTGTCATCCAACAGGGCAAACTGATCCAGGAAGACCTGGCTGTTTTCCTGAAGAAAGTAGTTCAGAGCCGGAGTGGCAAAGAGTTTCTCTCCCTCTGCCGTAAGAGCCTGTGCCCTTTTTAACATCATCACCAGGAGTTGTTCGGAGGCTACCACTGTACGGTGCAGATAGACTTGCCAGTACATTAGCCTTCTGGCAATTAGGAAGTTTTCGATGGAGTAGATTCCCTTTTCTTCCACTACCAGTTGATCGTTCAGCACATTCAACATTTTTATGATCCGATCCGATCCAATGACCCCTTCAGTGACCCCGGTAAAAAAGCTGTCCCGCTTCAAGTAATCCAGCCGGTCCATGTCGAGCTGACTGGAGACAAGCTGGTGCAGAAATTTTTTGGGATAACGATTCCTGAAGATTTCAATTGCCAGGGAAAGCTTGCCCTGGAACTGCTCATTGAGCTGTTCCATAAACATCAGGCTGATAGCCTCATGGGAGGTATCCCTGATCAGGCTGTGTTCGAGGGAATGGGAGAAAGGGCCATGGCCGATATCATGCAGCAGGATGGCAATGGTCACCGCTCTGGCCTCCTTTTCGCTAATGGCATGGCCTTTGGACCTGATCACATCGATGGCCAGTCCCATCAGGTGCATAGCTCCCACGGCATGTTGAAAACGGGTATGGTTGGCACCCGGATATACAAAATGGGTAAGTCCCAGTTGCCTGATTCTTCTCAGGCGCTGGAATAGGGGGTGCTCAATCAGATCAAAGACAATATCGTATGGAATTTTTATAAATCCATAGACCGGATCATTGATGATTTTCAGCTTATTAGTGGAATAATCTTTCCCCATCTGGGTTCTTTGTGGCGCAAAATTATGTTTTTATTATCATAATCGGGTTTGTATCAGTGAAAAAACCAACTGTTTTTTGCAGATTTCACGATTTTTAGTACTTTTGCGCTGTCGTTAGGAGGGATTTGTTCTGGGGGGCTTTTGTCCCCTATTTTATTACCTAAAAAATGATTACGGCTGAAAGCATAACAGAATTGATTGCGCAACACCTTGAGGGAAGTGATATTTTTCTTGTGGAAGTTGCTGTGAGGCCCGGGAATGCTATCAGGGTCCATGTGGACAAGCCTGAAGGTATCTCCATAGATGAGTGTGTAAAGATCAGCCGGTTTTTAAATGAAAGGCTGGACCGCGATGTGGAGGATTATTCTCTGGAAGTTTCATCGCCGGGACTAAGTGGTACGTTTAAGGTTAAGCAGCAGTATGAGAAGAACCTGGGTCGTAATATCGAAGTGCTTTATAGCGATGGAATTAAGGTAAAAGGCAAGCTTGAATCGGTTTCTGATAATGGAATCACCCTGAAGGTAAATGGAGACGATGAAGAGATTCGTTTCGACGAGATAAAGACAGCAAAAGCAATAATATCATTTAATTGATCAATAGTGTAACAATGGAAAATCTTAATTTGATAGAGACATTTTCCGAATTTAAGGAATTAAAGAACATCGACCGGGTAACTATGATGAGTGTCCTTGAGGATGTATTCAGGGGCATGCTTCTGAAGAAGTATGGGACCGATGAGAATTTTGACATCATTATCAATATAGATAAGGGGGACTTCGAGATCTGGAGAAACCGTGAGGTGGTGGAAGATGATGCAGTGGAAGATGCAGCAGTACAGATTACTCTGACCAGGGCCAAGGAGATAGATGATGACTATGAGGTTGGTGAAGAGGTAACCGACGAGGTTAAGCTGGGGGACTTTGGACGACGTGCCATTCTGGCCCTTCGCCAGAACCTCTCTGCCAGAATTATGGAACTGGAGAAGAATCATCTTTATAACAAATACAAGGACCGGATTGGCGATGTAGTTACCGGAGAGGTATACCAGGTCTGGAAAAGAGAGATACTTATACTTGATGATGAAGGAAATGAGCTCATTCTGCCAAAAACAGAACAGATTCCTTCCGATTATTTCCGCAAGGGCGATACCATCCGTGCCGTAGTGGTGAAGGTGGATATGCGCAATGCAAATCCCCTGATCATCCTTTCAAGAACTTCTCCCATATTCCTGGAGCGTCTCTTTGAATTGGAAGTCCCTGAGATTTTCGACGGACTGATTACTATCAAAAAGATTGTAAGGGTGCCGGGTGAAAGAGCCAAGGTAGCCGTAGAGTCTTATGATGAGCGAATCGACCCGGTAGGTGCTTGTGTGGGGATGAAAGGTTCCCGTATTCATGGTATTGTCAGGGAACTCAAGAATGAAAACATCGATGTAATCAACTATACAACCAATCTTCAGTTGTTTATCACCAGGGCACTGAGCCCCGCCAAGATAACCTCCATCAAACTTGATGATGAAGAAAAGCGGGCAGAGGTTTACCTGCAGCCCAAGGAGGTAAGCCTGGCCATCGGAAAAGGTGGATTGAATATCAAGCTGGCCAGTCAGCTTTCTGGTTATGAGATTGATGTATATCGCGAATCCAATGAGGACGACGAAGATGTCAATCTCGAAGAATTCGCCGATGAAATTGAAAGCTGGGTTCTGGATGAGTTAAAGGCTATCGGATGTGATACGGCCAAATCTGTGCTGAATTTGAGTGTGGCAGACCTGGTTAAACGTACAGACCTGGAAGAGGAGACCATTACAGAACTGGTCAATGTGCTTAAAGCAGAATTTGAATAGAATTATATGGCTGAAAGAAAGGCAACAAGACTTAGTAAGGCTGCCCGGGAGTTTAACGTGGGAATTTCTACCATCGTTGATTTTCTTGGAAAGAAAGGACATGAGATTGATTCGAATCCAAACAGCAAATTGGCTCCGGATGTGTATGATCTTCTGCATGAGGAGTATAGTACCGATTTGAATGTAAAAAAGGAATCGGAGAAACTGACCCTTAAGAATCTCAGGGAGAGGCAGGAATCGCTCTCATTGGATGATGTTTCTGAAGTAAGTGAACAGGAGGAATCCGAAGAATTAATCATTACCGACCACACCTCCGCTACTTCCGAAGTTGCAAGCCCTGTAATTAAGGAAGAAGTTCCAGCTCCCAAGGAAGGCCCTGTTGCAAAAGAGGAGCCAAAGCCTGAAAAGATTGAACCACCTGTTGAAACTCCGGTGAAACCGCCTATAGAGAAGGAAAAACCTGCGGAAAAGAAGAGCAAAGAGATTTTGGAAAAAGATCCGGAACCCGAAGTTGTCGGGAGCGGTCCCAGGGTGGTTGGGAAGATTGACCTGGACTCCATGAATCAGAAAACACGTCCCGGGAAGAAGTCAAAGTCCAAAATTATAGACGCTGATATTAAAGACGCTGAAAGTAAAGAAAAGGAAGGAAAAGCGGTCGAATTAGGTAAGGAAGAAGCAGCAAACAAGGCTAAAGTCTCGAAGAAAGCTTCAGAGTCGTTTGAAAAACCAGAAGCCAAAGATGTTGCTGAAGCCAAACCGGAGAAGGTGAAGGCCGAAGAGTCTGAAAAGACAGCGGAGCTTAGTTCGGAAGAAAAGAAAGTAGCCGCCAGGAAAAAAGCTGAAGAGTCGAACCATATTCCCACAAGGGTTGAAAGACTTGCCGGTCCAACTGTGGTAGGAAAGATAGAGCTTCCAAAGAAGAAGGTGCCTAAGAAAAGTCCGGTGGCATCCAGTAAGGATGATCTGCATCTCGATCAGAAGAAAAAAAGAAAGCGAATTCAGAAGGATGGACCTGTCGATATTGCCAGGCAGAACAAACCAGGGTTTGGAAGATCAGATAATAAAGGAGGAAAGAAGAGGAAGCGCCCCCTCAGGCCTGAGGTCAAGGAGGAGGATGTACAGAAGCAGATTAAGGATACCCTCGCCAAATTGACTAACAAGGGATCAAAGTCAAGGACATCAAAATACCGCCGTGAGAAGCGCGATGCTGTACACGCCAAAATGCAGGAGGAGAGCGATCAGCTTGAGAAGCGGATGAATGTGTTACAGGTGACCGAATTTGTCTCTGTAAATGAGCTGGCCAACATGATGGATGTGCCACCCACACAGGTGATACAGACATGTATGAACCTTGGTTTGTTTGTTTCCATTAACCAGCGTCTCGACGCCGAGACCATGGCACTGGTGGCTGATGAGTTTGATTTCAAGGTAGAGTTTGTAAGTGTGGATCTGATTGAATCGATCCGTGATGATGAGGATGCTCCTGAAGATTTGATCCCAAGGCCACCTATTGTGACTGTTATGGGACATGTGGACCATGGGAAAACAAAATTGCTTGATATGGTCCGTCATGCAAATGTGGTAGCGGGTGAAGCCGGAGGAATTACACAGCATATTGGTGCCTATGGAGTGATGCTGGAAGATGGACGAAAGATCACCTTCCTGGATACTCCCGGTCACGAAGCTTTTACTGCCATGCGTGCCAGGGGTGCACAGATTACCGATGTGGCCATTATTGTTGTTGCAGCCGATGACGGGGTAAAGCCCCAGACCGTGGAGGCCATTAATCACGCAGCAGCTGCAGGCGTCCCTATCGTGTTTGCTATCAACAAGATAGACCTGCCGGCGGCTAACCCTGAGAAGATAAAGGATGAGCTGGCCCAGATGAACTACATGGTTGAGGACTGGGGTGGAAAATACCAGTCGCAGGAAATTTCAGCCAAGGGGGGAATCAATATTGAAGAGTTACTGGAGAAAGTTTTGCTGGAGGCCGAGTTACTGGATCTGAAAGCCAATCCAAACAAGGGTGGCCGTGGTACCATTGTTGAATCGACCCTCGACAAAGGACGTGGTAACGTTGCCACCATACTGGTGGAGTCGGGAACTCTCAGAATTGGAGATGTCTTACTGGCAGGTCAGCATTATGGACACATCAAAGCCATGTTCAACGAACGGGGCAAGAAAATCAAGGAGGCAGGTCCTTCCACTCCGGCCCTGGTATTGGGACTGAATGGTGCACCACAGGCCGGGGAGAGCTTTAATGTGATGGATACCGATAAGGAGGCCAAGGAGATTGCCAATAAGCGTGAGCAGTTACAGCGTGAGCAGGAGCTGAGGACCACCAAGCATATCACCCTGGATGAAATTGGACGCCGGATTGCCATTGGAAACTTCCAGGAGCTGAATGTGATTGTGAAAGGAGATGTGGACGGATCCATTGAGGCACTTTCCGATTCTCTGATAAAGCTGAGTACAGAGGAAATCCAGGTCAATATCAAACATAAGGCCGTGGGCCAGATCTCGGAGTCGGATATCCTGCTGGCAGCCGCATCCAATGCCATTGTAATTGGCTTTCAGGTTAGGCCCTCACTCAGCGCCAGGAAACTGGCCGAGAAGGAGCAGATCGACATCCGCCTTTACTCAATTATATACGATGCCATCGAAGAGGTGAAATCAGCCATGGAGGGGATGTTGGCTCCCGAAATCAAGGAGGATATCATTGGAACCCTGGAAATCCAGGAGGTTTTCAAGATTACCAAGGTGGGTACCATTGCCGGATGTTTGGTGCGGGAAGGCAAGATCAAGCGCAACTCAAAAGCACGGCTGATTCGCGACGGTATTGTGATCTATAGCGGCGAGCTGGGATCCCTGAAGCGTTTCAAGGACGATGCCAAGGAGGTAGTTACAGGCCTGGAATGCGGACTTAACATCGAGAATTTCAGCGATTATAAGGTGGGTGATATGATCGAGGCCTACGAAGAGACTGAGATGAAAAAGACCCTCTGATAGTCTCTACCCTTTTTACTATATTAGCATACCAAAACCAAAGGGTATGTATGAGTTTATTGAGGGGGAGTTCGTTGAAAAATCACCAGCACACCTGATTGTTCAGGGCGGCCATCTGGCCTACCATATTCACATTTCCGTTTTTACCTACAGTCAGATTAGCAGTCTGTTGTCTGGAAGGATCTATCTTCATTTTGTGGTCAGGGAGGATGCCCAGATTCTATACGGTTTTGCTGGCCGGGAGGAGCGTGAGATTTTCAGAATGCTGATTTCAGTTTCAGGAGTGGGCGCCAATACTGCACGTCTGATTCTTTCTTCTCTATCTCCTGATGAGATTACCCAGGCCATCCTGGCCGGTAATGTTTCCCTCTTGCAGGGAATTAAAGGGATTGGGGCCAAATCGGCCCAACGTATTATCATTGACCTGAAAGACAAGCTTGGGAAAGGTGCCGGAATTGACGAATTATTCTTTTCGCAGGACAATACCAACCGTGATGAAGCGTTATCTGCTTTAGTAGCATTGGGCTTTCCAAAGAAAACTGTTGAAAAGAAAGTGACTCGTATCTTATCAGAGCAGCCCGAACTTTCAGTTGAGGAGATAGTCAGGGTTGCCTTGAAGTTTATGTAGTGAACCATCAGTATAAACACATATTCTTGATTGTCATTGGATTCCTGCTGGCCATTGGAGCCAGGGCCCAGGATTCAACGCTCCATTTTCCTTTCTCTGACAGGGGAACATATCCCTTTTCCACCTCGGGATTAAATTCACCGCTATATTTGCAAAATCCCTCCAATATCAATTCGCAGGTCGTTTATGATCCGCTGACAAAAAAATATGTATTTAGCGAAACCATCGGGAGCTGGAACTACAGGAACCCAACTCAGATGACAATGGATGAGTTTCAGCGCTATGAGTTCAGGCAGCAGGTGGATGATTACTGGCGAATGAAAGCTAGCGGATCCTCGCTGGAGCAACAACTCTCATTTATTCCGCCTATCCAGGTGGGAGGCGAAGCGTTTGATAAACTGTTTGGATCCAACGTAATCAACATTGTTCCAACCGGTTCAGCTGAGCTGATCTTCGGGTTTAACTTAAGCAAACAGGAAAACCCCATGATCAGCGAAAGGCTGAGATCTGTGCCTTCCTTTACCTTCGATGAAAAAATTATCATGAATGTGGCTGGTTCCATTGGAGATAAGATGGCCATGGATATCAGTTATAACACGGAAGCCACTTTCGATTTTGAGAATCAGACCAAGCTGGAGTATAATGGGAAAGAGGATGAGATTATCAAGAAAATTGAGGGTGGAAACGTGAACTTTTCACTGCCTGGTTCGCTGATCACCGGAAGCCAGAGTCTGTTTGGCCTAAAGACCGAGCTGCAATTTGGGAAGCTTGGGGTAACCAGTGTTTTTTCCCAGCAACGTGGCGAGTCTTCTGTGATCAATGTCCAGGGGGGATCCCAACTCAGTGAATACTCAGTAACTGTTGACGATTATGATGCCAACAAGCACTTCTTTCTGTCGGAGTATTTTCGGGAAAATTATAACAAGGCCCTTGCACGTTTGCCAGTAATTACCTCTGATGTCTCAATTACACGCATGGAGGTATGGGTAACCAATAAGACAACAAACTTTGAACAGTCCAGGAACATTGTTGCTGTCAATGACCTGGCCGAGCCCTATCCCAGGTCCGATCTTTTTTCCAGCAGTGCTACTCCAACGGACTATGCACCAAGAAATGAGCTGAACACTGCCTATGATTTACTCACTAATACCTGGTCGGCCATCAGGGATATCACGAATGTGACCAGTGAGCTGGAAGGGGCCGGACTGGTGCTGGGTACCGATTTTGAAAAAATTGAAAATGCCCGGCTACTCTCCACAAGGGAGTACACCTATAACTCAAAGCTGGGGTATATATCCCTGAATACGGCCCTGAATACGGATGAGATTCTGGCCGTGGCTTATGAGTATACTTACAGGGGACGGACTTACAAGGTGGGGGAACTCTCCCAGTCAAGCGGAATCAGTGCTCCTTCCTCCCTGATGTTGAAACTGCTGAAGCCCAGTAATTTCACACCCCGGAGTTACACCTGGAACCTGATGATGAAGAATGTATATGCACTGGGGGCCTATCAGGTGAATCAGGATGAGTTTAGCCTGGATGTATTGTATCGGGACGATGAAACGGGGAACTCTGTGAACTATCTGCCCGGGGGCGATTTGAATAAAACTATCCTGATCAGCTTGCTAAACCTAGATAATATAAACTCTCAACAGGATCCTTATCCGGATGGTGTATTTGACTATTTAGAAGGCATTACTATCAATCCTTCCAACGGCAGGGTGTATTTCCCCCTGCTGGAGCCTTTTGGATCGGACCTGGCCAAGATTCTGAGCGACAGTCTGGACGGTGAGGCGGAGATAGCGGCCATTGAAAAATATGTGTTTCAGGAGCTTTATGACTCTACTCAAACAAAGGCTCAACAGATTGCCGAGAAGAACAAATTTCTGATTGCCGGGGAATATTCCTCTTCCAACAGTTCGGAGATTATGCTTAATGCAATGAATGTCCCTCAGGGATCGGTGACGGTAACTGCCGGGGGCCGGGAGCTTAGTGAGGGTTCCGATTACACGGTCGATTATATGCTAGGAAGAGTTACCATTATTAATCAGGGAATTCTGGAGTCGGGTACCCCCATACGCATTTCACTGGAGAACCAGAGTCTGTTTAATTTTCAGACGAAAACCCTTGTGGGTACTCACTTGGATTACAGTATCTCGGATAAATTTAATCTGGGAGCCACGGTCATGCATCTTACGGAAAGGCCGCTGACCCAGAAGGTGAATATCGGTGATGAACCTATCTCCAACACCATCTGGGGGCTCAACGGGAATTATAGTACAGAGTCGCAATTGCTGACCACACTTGTGGATAAGCTCCCCTTCCTTGAGACCAAGGTCCCTTCCAGTCTGACTGTGGTGGGAGAGTTTGCTCAATTGATCCCTGGACACTCACGGGCCATTGAAAAGGAGGGCAACGCCTATATTGACGATTTTGAAGGAAGTGAAACCTCCATCGACCTGAAACAGTTCTCTTCCTGGAAACTGGCCAGTACGCCCAAGGGATTTTTCCCGGAAGCCGAACTTAACAATAACAGGGCTTATGGCTATAACCGCGCGAGACTGGCCTGGTTTCACATTGACCCGCTTTTTGTGAATCCGGATTCACGTACACCCGACTATATCAAGGCCAATCCCGATTACATGTCCAGTGCCTATATCTATGAGGTATACGAACAGGACATTTTTCCCAATAAGGAGAATCCCAATGGAATACCTACCAGGATATCGGTGCTGAATCTGGCCTATTATCCGGAAGAACGCGGACCCTATAATTATGATTATCAGAGGATCGGAGAGGAAGGAAATCTGCTGGAACCTGAAGAACGGTGGGGAGGGATCATGAGAGAAATTTACTCCAGCGATTTTGAACAGTCCAACGTAGAGTTTATTGAGTTCTGGCTGATGGATCCCTTTGCTGAAATGCCCGACCACGAAGGCGGGGAGCTCTTTTTTAATTTGGGTAATATATCAGAAGATGTACTGAAAGATTCCAGGAAGGTTTTTGAACACGGGTTGCCCACCACCGAATTGGTCGATAAGGTCGATACTACAGTCTGGGGCCGGGTGCCGCTCACACAATCGCTGGTCACCGGATTCACTGCCGGTGATGAGACCAGGAAGTTTCAGGATGTGGGACTGGATGGTCTCTCCTCTATCTATTCCAATGATGAGGTATCCTTCTTCTCTCAGCAGCCCGACGACTACCTGAACCAGATCGAAGAACGCTATAATTCAGGAGCACTGAGCCAGCAGGCCAGGGACAATATATTCCTGGATCCATCATCGGACGACTTTATGTATTACCGAAGCAGCTTTTACGATGGAGCCAAGACAGATATCCTTACCAGGTATAAAAAATACAATAACCACGAAGGGAACTCCCCCAGCGATCTGGATAACCAGGAATCTTATCCCACCTCCGGATCTTCTCTGCCCGATTTAGAGGATATCAACCGTGACAACACCCTGAGTGAAGGAGAGAGCTACTATTTCTACCGGGTCGATATTAATAAAAACGATCTGGAGGTGGGCCGAAACAACATTGTGGATAAGGTGATCGACAGGGTGACCTATGAGAATGGGGAGAAGGCCGATGTTACCTGGTACCAGTTCAGGATCCCTATCTACGATTATGAAGGCACAGAAGGGGATATTTCTGATTTTAAAACCATCCGGTTTATGCGGATGTTTATGACCGGATTCAAGGATTCTACTTTTCTCCGCTTTGCCAAGCTGGACCTTGTTCGAGGCGAGTGGAGGCGCTACCAGTTGCCTTTCACCCAGGGAGGGGAGGACTGGACAGGCGTGGAACCACCCCTTGGAGCACTGTCCATTTCAGCGGTTAATATTGAGGAGAATGCAGGTAAAGAGCCGGTGAACTATGTACTTCCACCGGGATTTACACGGCAGATCGATCCCATGCAGCCCCAACTCCGTCAGTTGAATGAACAATCCATTGTACTGAAAGTGGAGGAATTGGCAGAAGGGGATGCCAGGGCCGCATATAAAACAACAGAACTGGACATCAGGCAGTATAAAAGGATCAAGATGGTGGCACATGCCGAGGCTATTACGGGGGATGTGCTGGAAAATAATGAACTGGTGGCTTTTATCAGGTTGGGGACCGATTATAAGGATAACTACTACGAATATGAAGTTCCTATGGAACTGACACCTCCGGGGCTATATGATAATGATAGTGAGAGTGATCGTCTGATTGTTTGGCCAGAAGGCAATCAGTTTGATCTGGAACTGGATCAATTCACAGAAGTGAAACAGGCCAGGAACAGGGCCATGAATGATCCGGAGAGCCAGGTGACCATAAGTTCAGTATATTCTGAGATGGACGAGAAAGGAAACCGGATATCGGTAAGCGGAAATCCTAATTTGAGCAGTGTCCGAACCATTATGATTGGGGTGCGTAATCCCAAGGCCGGTGACAACCCCTATGGTCAGGATGATGGTTTGCCCAAATCGGGTGAGATATGGCTCAATGAGCTTCGGCTGACCGATTTTAATGAGAGCGGGGGCTGGGCTGCCCAGGGCAGGGCCACTTTAAAGCTGGCCGATTTTGGAAATGTAACCGTTGCCGGAAACACAAGTCAGCCCGGATTTGGTAGCATTGAACAGAAGGTTCAGGAGAGGCAACAGGAGCAAATTATCCAATACGACGTCTCCTCCAATTTGCAAATGGGGAAATTCTTTAAACAGGAGGCCGGGGTGAATATCCCTGTGTTTGCCAGCTATTCCAAGGCCATTGTAAATCCGGAATATAATCCGCTTGATCCTGACATTCTTTTGGC
The DNA here is from genome assembly GCA_029931975.1 of Bacteroidales bacterium. Lineage (GTDB taxonomy): Bacteria > Bacteroidota > Bacteroidia > Bacteroidales. The sequence goes on from JAOZQY010000011.1 coordinate 31,721, forward strand.
AGAGGCCATTGAGGAGGCTGATACAAAGGCAGAACGCGATTCAATTATCCGTAATGCCCGGGATCTGGTGGAGCGAAAATCATTTGCGGTTACTAATATGCGGATGCAGAAGGTGGGGGCCAAGAAGCGAATATACAGCCTTTCTAACTGGTCCTCCAGTTTCTCATTGAACGAAATGGTAAGCATGAATCCCTACCTGGATTACTACAACACAAGGAAGGTGAGGGGGAATATCTCTTATAATTTCAATACCAGGCCCAAGAATGTTCAACCATTTAAGTCGGTTAAATGGATGGGTTCAGAGTGGCTCCGTCTTATCAAGGATTTCAATTTTAACTATACTCCCTCCAGGATCTCTTTCCGGACAGATATGGATCGCTACTACCTGGAGAAGAAAATTCGTAATATCAATAACCCGGATTATTATGTGGAACCTACATTTAGCAAAGATTTTAACTGGAACCGCTATTTCGACCTGAAGTTTGATATTACCCGAAACCTGCGCTTCGACTTCTCTTCCACCAATATTGCGCGGATCGATGAGCCTGAGGGTCGCTGGAACAGGGAAATGGATAACTACGAGTATTACAGGGATTCATTGTGGACAGCCATAAAGACAGGGGGACGAACCACCAGTTATTTCCACCAGTTCAATGCCTCCTATACCATTCCAATCAATAAGATTCCACTGCTCGACTGGACCTCTGCCAATGCCCGTTACGGAGGCACTTACGGGTGGGATGTGGGTCCCATAATTCCTGACGATCCGGATTATGGCCCAATCAACCTGGGGAACACCATCAAGAACTCCAATACCATCCAGTTGAACGGACAGCTGAACTTTGTAAACCTCTACAACAAATTCGCCTATCTGAAAGATATCAATGCTAAATATCGTAACGGACGCACACGGAAAAGAGAGGCGGAGACCAGGATAAAAACCAGGGTTTACACCAAGGGGAACCTCTACCTGCGTGAAGGGACGGGTCGTTATGTTGTTCATAATCTGAAGACTGAAAACGTCACCGTGGAGGTCCTGGATGAGAACGGTCAGCCTGTGGAGGTAAGCACAGAGATACTCAGTGCAACGCGGATCCGGATTACCTCTGGAAAGGCAGTACGCAGCGCCCAGGTGACAGTCACCGGGACCATTGAGAAAGGGGAGAGCCCTTTAATCTTTATCGCAGAATCGACAGTGAGAATCCTGATGAGTGTCCGCAGCTTGAATCTGACCTATTCCAGGAGCGGAGGGACCCTGCTTCCCGGATATAATTACGGGGTCGATAACTTTGGTTTCGGAACACATATGCTTCAAGGACATATGGAACCCGGCTGGGGGTTTATAACAGGATGGCAGGACCAGAATTATGCCTATAATTCCTTTGGCCGGGACGCCCTTACCACTGATCAAACCCTCAATAATCCCTATGCCATGAACCATACGGAACGGTTCACCGCCAGGATGAATATTGAACCTTTCAACGGTTTGAAAATTGATCTGACCGCCAACCGGATGTACTCCACAAATATGTCAGAGTATTACACTGCCAATGCAGACGGTTCCCTTCCTGCCGATACAGCCAGGGGTCGAATTTTCACCGGGAACTTCTCCATGTCTTATATCTCTCTGGGAACGGCCTTTGAGAAGATCGATGATAAAGTGGAGTCGTCCGAATCCTTCGAACTGCTTAAGAATAGCTACCGGAGCACCATTTCTCAGCGATTGGGGAATGAGTATACTGATAATACTGGGATTGTACTCCCCCCCGACACTTCCAATGCAGCGTATGTACGCGGTTATGGGCCCACTTCCCAGGAGGTGCTGATTCCCGCTTTCCTGGCGGCTTACGGTGGCAGGTCGCCAGATGATATAGCCATGAATGCGGTGAAATCCATCCTGGAGATTATGCCCAACTGGCAGGTTCGTTTCGACGGACTTGGCAAGATTGAAGCACTGCAGAGATATGTGAATTCCATTGTAATGAATCATTCCTATCGCTCTACCTACAGTGTGGGCTCCTTTGTTAATAACCCTTTCTATATTGTTGATTCCATCAGCGGGGTTCCCATTATGACCGATTTACAGGGAAACTTTATGGTAGAACAGAATATCAATACGGTTAGTATCAATGAGAATTTCAGTCCCCTGTTCGATATCAACATGGACTGGAAAAACAGTTTGACCACCCGGGTTGAGTACAGGCGGTCCCGGACTGTGGCCCTGAATCTGGCCAATACGCAGGTGAATGAGGTAAACAGTGCAGAAATTATTGTAGGAGCGGGTTACAGATTCAACGAGGTTCCCCTGATTATCAACCAGAAGGAGTTCTCCAGTGATTTAAATGTTCGAGTCGATTTTTCTACGCGAAACAACCGGACGGTAATTCGGAAACTGGAAGACCTTTCGGGCAGTGAGATCACGGCCGGACAAACCATCCTTAGCCTGAAGGCTTCGGCCGATTATATGCTGAGCGATAAGTTTACCATACGCGCTTTTTACGACCAGCGGCTTACAACGCCCTATATATCTAATAGTTATCCAAATGCTAACTACAATGTTGGCTTCAGTATGACCTTTACCCTTTAAGTGGGCACGGTGGATTTTTTATGATTTTAAGCAGTTAAAATATCTTCCGGAAAGTATTAAATTTGACAAGAAGTTAACTAATAACTTATTTTTATGAGCGTTCCTGCAGAACTTAAGTACACCGCTGAACACGAATGGGTTCGTGTGGAAGGTGATGAAATTGTGATTGGAGTTACCGATTTTGCCCAGGGCGAATTGGGGGATGTGGTATTCATCGAAATAGAGACCGAGGGAGAGACCCTTTCAAAGGGTGAAACTTTTGGGACCATTGAGGCAGTAAAGACTGTTTCAGATCTCTACATGCCCGTGGACGGAGAAGTGATTCAAGTAAACCCGGCCCTTGAGGATGCTCCAGAACTGGTTAATAGTGAGCCATTTGAAGGCGGATGGATGATCAGGGTGAAGCTATCTGATCCTTCACAATTGGATGAATTAATGCCGGCCGATAAATACGAAACCCTGATTGGCTGAGGAAGACTGTTCAGATTTTCGGCACCAAGGATGGTTACACAGATTACCCCGGAAGCTCCCGAGGGAAATTATGCCATGGGAAAAGAATATATCTCCCTTAGTAGTGATCATATAGATGTTGAATTAGGCTATGACGGTATGCAGGGCGAAGACCTGGTATTCGATTTTGTAGTACACAATACTACCTCTGATACACTTACCATTCTGCCAGCGGTTATGTCTATTTTCCTTCATATGACAATACTGCCTATTACATGTTCTGCTTTCCCATAGAAAGCCAGTTTTTCCAGTTTGTTTACAATCAACAAAAAGAGCTACAATACTATTGATTCCAGCAGCTCTCAGGATCTGGATGCCGATTCCATATCCTCTGGCGATTCATCTTTTCCCCCGGTCCTGGTTTTTCTGGTAACAAGAGGGTCGGCTGACATCTCTTTGAAAAGTTTCCTGTTGCGTGCCACATCAATGGCCAGATACAGTGCATTTCTGAAGGAGTCGGCCGATGCTTCGTTCTTTCCGGCCAATTCATAAGCCGTTCCATGAGCCGGGCTGGTTCTGATCACCGGAAGGCCAGCGGTAAAATTCACGCCACTTTCCATGCTTAAGGATTTAAAAGGGGCCAGTCCCTGGTCATGGTACATGGCCAGTACAGCATCAAAACGACTGAAACGGCCAGCACCGAAAAAGCCATCGGCTGCATAGGGTCCGAATGCTGAAATACCGAGATCTTTTGCCTGCTTGATGGCAGGAGTAATTATTTTCTGCTCTTCGCTACCCAGAAGGCCGTCATCACCAGCATGAGGATTAAGTCCCAGTACAGCTATGCGCGGATTCCGAATGCCAAAGTCCATCAGCAGAGAACGGGCAAGTATCTTTAGTTTTTCCACAATCAGCTCAATGGTGATCATCGAGCTTAATTCTGATATGGGTACATGTCCGGTTACCAGTCCCACTTTCAAGAGCTCGCTGACCATTAGCATCATTACCTCGTCTGCCCTGAAACGGGCCTGGAGATATTCTGTATGACCACTGTAGTTGAATTCGGAATGTTGAATATTTTGCTTGTTGATAGGCCCGGTTACAAGTGCATCAATCTTACCAGATTCAAGGGAATCGGTGGCAGCTTTCAGAGCCTTGAAAGAATCAATTCCTGCACTTTCGGTTGCCTTCCCCAGTTCCACGCGGACGTTCTCATCTACACAGTTGATAATATATGACTTGTTTTTCCGGGCTTCGTTGGGCGAAGAGATTCCTGTGAGAGATAAATTCTCAATATTCAGGGCCTTTTTGTGGTAGGAGGCTACTTTTGGTGATCCAAAAATGATGGGCGTACAAATCTCACAGATACGGGTGTCCATCAGGGTTTTTATAATCACTTCATAACTAATCCCGTTAATGTCGCCTTGGGATATTCCTATTTTAATAATGTCTTTCATACGTCTTTTAATTAATGGGACCGGTCGAGGAGGTAATTGTAGAGGAGTCTTACACCTACGCCGCTACCTCCCTTCCCCCTGTAGTTGAATAGTACTTTGTTGTAGGCAGGCCCGGCAATATCCAGATGGATATATGGATAATCAGTAAAGTGCTCCAGAAATTTTCCTGCCGTAATGGCGCCGGCAAATCGCCCTCCAATATTTTTCAGATCTGCAATATCTGATTTTAGTTGTTCTTTATATTCTTCCCAGAATGGAAACTCCGCTATCCGCTCGGAGGAATATTCCCCGCTGGCCTTCAGGTAAGCCATGACTTCATGAGACGCATTTCCCATTCCCACCATGCCATATTTATCAATGGCCATCTGGGCTGAGCCGGTCAGTGTGGACAGTTCAATTACCAGTTCGGGATCATACTGTTTGGCATAACTAAGCGCATCTGCAAGAATCATACGGCCCTCTGCATCAGTATTCAGTACTTCTACAGTGGTGCCGTCATACATCGTGACAACATCGCCGGGAACATAGGCATTTCCATCGGGTCTGTTATCGGTAGCAGGAATCAGCCCCACTATCCAAACGGGGAGTTTATTTTTAGCAACTGCGTAAAGCGCGCCAGCCACAGCTGCCGCTCCACCCATATCACATTTCATATAATCCATGGAGTCATGGGTGGGTTTCAGGCTGAGTCCGCCCGTATCATAAACAACACCTTTCCCAACCAGGACAAGTGGATGGTCATTGACAGCATTCTCAGGTTTCCAGGTGAGGATGGAGAAGGTTGGCGGGTCTACGCTGCCTTTGTTGACGGCCAGAAGTCCACCCATTTTTAAGGACTCAATCTTTTTTTTATTGAACACTTCTACTGAAAAACCGGCAACTGAGCCCATCTCTTCGATCTCTGCAGAAAGCTGAACCGCTGTCAGGTATGAAAGCGGTTCATTTACCAGGTCCCGACTCAGGTAAACTGCATCTACAAGGTTTCCCAGCTTCTCCACATGGTCATCTCCAAGGCTCTCATCAAGCAGGGAAATTATCTTTAGGGAATATATGCTTGAATGTTTCGGACGCTGGTATTTCAGGAATTGATAGTTGGTCAGTGCCAGTCCTTCAGCAAAGGCCACACATTCCTCCTGATCCACTCCTGAATTTACCACGGTAACCGATTCCAGCCCCTGGTCATTCAGTATGGGATGAATTTCAAATCCCGCTTTCCTGGCCTGTTCAAGTCGGGTGGGAAGGGATGTATCTTCTTTTTCCAGGATCCTGAAACAAACCAGGTGGTCCAGGCGATTCAGGATGGCCAGCTTTTTTTCTCCGGCCAGCCGCTTCTTCACATATGCTTTTTCACGGGGGTCTGTAATAAATGCATCAATCTTCTGGTTCTCTCTGACCAGTATGATCCGACTTCCTTCAAGCTTTTCTTTTTCTGCCTTAATAATTTTCATCTTACCTTTTTTTAATCTATAGGAAGTGTAAAAGTAAATGTGGAACCCACATTGGATTTACTCTCAATCTCAAGTGTTCCTTTATTTTTCTCAAGCAGGTCAGACACCAGTTGCAGTCCGAGTCCTGTCCCGATCTCCTGGTCGGTCCCCTCGGTGCTGCTCAGGTAGCCCTCTTTTTTAAACTGATCCAGGTATTCGGTTTTCAGGCCGATACCTGTGTCCCTGACCGAACAATAAATTCTGTTTTGTTCCTGCCAGGCTTTAATCTGAACCGATCCATCCTTTTGTGTAAACTTAAGGGCATTTGCCACCAGATTTCTCAATACGATATGAATATGAACTGGATCGGCGAATGCTTTGATTCCCTGCTCCACATCAGTGGTATAAACAATCTCCTTTTGCAGGGCCGTATAGTGATAAAGCGCTCCAACCTCTTTCACCAGTTCATTAATATCCAGTTTCACCGGAGTAATACTCAGACTGTCAGATTCGCTTCGTCCCCAGTAGAGCAGGTTATCGAGAAGTGTTACGGCCGCCTGTGAGGATTCACGAAGGGAATTAATAACATGTTTCGATGTAGCGCGTTCCGGTTTGCTTACCAGAAGATCGGAGAACTGAGCCACACTTGCAATGGGATTTTTCAAATCGTGTGCAATCACTGATAGCACCCTGTTTTTAAACCTGAGTGAGGATTCCAGTTGGAGCCGTGCTTTATAGTTGTTTACCCATTGCCTGATGATTAATATGGCCATGGCAAAGATGAAGAGCTGGAAAGAGATTTGTGACAGGTAGTTGCCATAGGCAGAGCCGACTGAATTGGCCAGCAGAATATCATTTATCAGGGAATAGAGCATAAAGGCGAGTGATACAAAAAAGATTGTATCAATAAATCTTCCTTTAAAGGTTCCGATCAGACTGACAGTTCCGTAATGGAGAAGGAATAGTATCAGGAGGGGTTGGTACACAAGCATTTCCCAGGAGAAAAGGTGCACCGGTAGTATGAACAAAGAAAGGCTGGCCAGGGCCATCAGGCCGGTGTTGATGGTGATGATCCGGTTCATATGGCGGTATGGAAACAGCTTATGAAGAAAGATTACGCCGAATAGCTGTGCCAGGTAGGAGCCCAGGTATTCCATCCTGATCTGCCACGACCAGCTGGTATCAATAAATATGTTGGAGAGATAGAGTCCCGTATTGACCGATCTTATCAGGATGCCCAGGATGGTCAGGGCAAAGATCAACATGATAATCTCCCGTCTGGAAAAGAACCAGAAAATCAGGAAAAAGAGCATGAAGAAGAAAAGGACCCCAATGGTGGAGTAATTAAACATCCGTTGTTTTTCCATCCTGTTCAGGACCTTTTCGGGCTGCCCTACCACAATCGGTTTCCAGAATCCGCCTCTTCGATGATGAAAGTTGGATACCTGGATCAGAAGCTCTATGGTATCGGCATCTTCGATATAGCAGAAGTGCTCCGGTTCGTACCAGGGCTGTTCCTCCTCCCGGCTTGTTCCCACCACTCCGTTGCTACTTACCAAACTATCGTTGAGGTAAAACTGATAGGCCACATCAAATACGGGAATATCAAAACAGATGGCAGTATGAAAATCCTCCGGGAGCAGGACCTTCAGATGGTAGGTGCCATATCCCTCTCCGGGGAGTGACTGGCCATCTACTTCGTAACCCTTCCAGTAAGAAGGAACTGTGACTGTGATACCTTCTGCCTCATGCTGCGTAAAAGTAGTTGGGTCCAGCAATTCTTCCCAGTGAAAAATCCACTCTCCGTTCAGATTGATGATAGTTTGATTGTCTAACAAAGACTCCCTGAGATCCAGCACCCCATTTTTTGGTGTTGGAACTGTCGAATTGCCGAAGAGTGCTGAAACACCGAAAGTTAGTATCAGATATAGTAAAAAAACATATCTTTTCATTGCTAGCAAATGTAATAATAAATTGACTTTAACGGTGCATTGTTGTATTTTGCATGTATGGGATGGTAGCCATATGGCTATGCTAAAACTATAACCAAATAAAAAAACCATGAGATACACAATGCTATCCACTCTACTTATTGCTGCATTGGCAATTTCCGGCTGTGAGAAGGCCCTTGATGTTGAAAAGGAAAAAGCTGCAATTATCGCGGTAATGGAAAAGGAAACTCAGACCTACATTGATCGGGATTTTGAAGGAATGTTTTCAACACATGTTCAGGATTCCACAAATCTACGTTTAACCGCAGGTGCCGATAATTATGTATTCGCAGAAGGTTGGGAGGAAGTTTCGAAACATATGACAGGAGATGAGACAGAGGACGATTTGGGTGAGGACCTGCACATAACAGTTGAAAAATCGAACTACCGGTTTAAGATCTGTCCTAAGTCAGCATTTGTGGTTTGTAATCAAAAATGGACTTCCAGCTATGATGATGATGTTACTGAGATCGAGAGCATCCAGGTCCGATACCTGGAGAAAGTAGATGGGGAGTGGAAGATTTCATTTGTCTCCTTTATTGGGACCTCCGGATATATGGAAGAGGAGACCGAAGAGCTATAAGACCAGCTCTCTCTTATTACCGGGTTAAGCTTTCCTGATGGCCACCTCTCTGGATTCACTCTGCCACAGGCCATGCTTGGTACAGACCGACATGGCTGAAAGGTTCATGGTCACAGCTCCGGGCACAATATAGAAATCTACTTCCACATGCTCCGGTTTATTACCCAGGGTTCCGGGAGCAAAGTGCGTCTCCGCAATGAAAGTCTCCCGGTTCCATAACTGCACATAATTAATAAAGTGATCGGGATCGTCGGGATGATTGTATTCGGTTCCCAGCCGGATCTTCACCTTGAATTTCTCGCCTTCTCTGGCATAGTTCTCACAAATGATATGCGGGGTATGGCGATCGAAATAGTCTTTTCGAATCTCCTTCTCTTCCTGTGAAATGTCGACTGGATTAAAAATACGAGGCATGGATTTCCTTTTTTATTTTATGTGTTAAAGATAGTAAAGTATAAAATGATCTAAAGATTCATTGATCAGGAGAGATTTATTTGCGAACTTAACATAGATTATGGCCCGGGAATCAAATATTGAAGGCCTAGCAATTGAAGTGAAGGACCTTGTGAGAACTTATGGGGATCTAACTGCAGTGGACCACCTTTCGCTCAAGGTCAGGCAGGGGGAGGTGTTCGGACTCCTGGGTCCAAATGGAGCAGGTAAGACCACTGCCATCCGAATGATGTGTGGCCTGCTGAAACCCACATCTGGTGAAGTATATATTAAGGGACATCGGGTTCCTCCGGGGGGAAGCACCAAGGCCAGATCAATGGTGGGTATTTGTCCCCAGGAGAATATTCTCTGGAGTAAGCTCACCTGCTTTGAGCAGTTGGTATTCAGTGCAAGGATGTATGATGTTCCTCGCAGTTTGGCCCGTGCCAGGGCCGATCACCTGCTAAAGGAGATGGGGCTGAAGTCAAAGCGGAACAAACTGGCCGCTACACTTTCAGGGGGAATGAAACGTCGTATGAGTGTGATTATGGCCTTGATGCACGATCCCGAAATCATGGTGTTTGACGAGCCTGAAGCGGGACTTGACCCACAAAGCCGGGTGCTGGTGAGGGATTTTATCAGGGAAATAGCCATTGATAAGACGGTGATCGTTACCACTCATAACATGGATGAAGCTGATAGAATCACACACAGGGTAGCCATCATTGATTCGGGCCGACTGCTTCAGCTGGGTAGCCCAGACAGCTTGAAAAGATCCATTGGAAAAGGAGATGTGATGGAAATGAAGCTCCACATCAGTGATCCCGCAGATCTGTCCGGTGCCATGAAAAAGCTGAAGGCTAAGGGCTATTCAGTGAAGATGAAGGAGGAAGGCATTGATATCCGTGCTATGCATCTGGTGTCCGGGATCCATGATATTTATCAGGTGCTGGAGAAGGAAAAAATCTCCATCCAGGAGATGAAGGTTCGTGAAAATACACTGGAAGATGTGTTTATACATCTTACCGGGAAAAGCCTGAGAGGATGAAGTGGTTTGATGTATTTATAAAAGGGATTAAGGAGCAGATACGGGAGTACTGGATCCTTGTGCTTACCCTGTTGATGTCACCGCTTTTTATTGTAATCTATTTCCTGATGGGTGAAACTGAAGATCCTGTTTATGATGTGATCCTGGTGAATCAGGACAGGGGAAGTGAGTATAAGGGAAAGGCCTTTAATCTGGGCGATTCTATTATAAGCTATGCAAAGCTTTTGTCCCTTCCCCTTGACATGGAAATGATGAAGGTTAATACGCTCGAAAGCAGGAAAGATGCTGTTGAAAGATTGCGCAAGCAAAAGGCAGATGTGGTGGTAGTTCTGCCGGAGGATCTCTCCCTGGCTATTTCCGATACCGCAGTCTCGCTCCATGTGAAGGCAGTAATTGAACTGGTGGGAGATATTACACATATGGAGTATGTAATTGCTGCAGTCTGGACGGAAGAACTTATTAATTCTTATATACTGGAGGTGGCTGATATCCGGATGCCGGTAGCATGGTATGAGACCGCCCTGGGTTATTCGGGTAAGCGTACTTACTTTGAGATTTATGTGCCCGGACTCCTTGTTCTCTCCATAATCATGATTATTTTTTCTGCTTCTTCAGCCATTGTTCGTGAAGCTGAGATGCGTACGCTGGAACGGCTCAGCATCTCCAGGCTGTCGGCTCTGGAATTTCTTGTGGGTATTTCCCTGGTCCAGATCCTGGTAGCCATTCTCTCCTTGCTTCTTGCCCTGTTAACTGCCATGATATTGGGCTATACTCTGATCCAGGGAACATTCGGATTCATGCTGCTGATTTCTGTGCTCACTGCGCTTTCCATGATCAGTTTCAGCCTGCTGGTGGCAGCCATGTGCCGCTCCGTAAAGGAGGTCGCCATCATCGGAACATTCCCGCTGTTTCTGTTGATGTTTTTCACCGGGGCAGCCTTCCCCGTCAATGGGGGAAAGCTTTTTACCATAGGGGAAAATTCGCTTATGTTGAATGATTTTCTCTCCCCCAAATTTGCGATTGAAGCTCTGAACAAGGTGCTTATCAGGGGACTGGAAGTGAAGGATGCCATCCCTGAGATGATTGCGCTGATTGTCCTTACACTGTTCTATTTCCTGACAGGAACCTGGGCCTTCAAACGCAGGCATATGAAGGCACGGTGATCATTTCAGCCTCCTCGGGTAAGCTTCCGGGTTTCTGAGAAAGTGATCACCTTTCTCAGGAGGTCAGCACGTAGCATCAGGTACATCACCAGGGTATATAACCAGATTATTGAAATGTTGTACCACATGGTGTCAATCTCAAGATTTCCAAGCTGTTTTGTTGGTGCATAGAGATGAGCCCTTCCAATTCTGGAAGTAGGTTTTTGATAAATGGGTTGATACTTCCTGATCATACGACCATCTTTTTCAATGACCCTGTCAATCATATTCCGGTTGGTTACCAGGTCGAAGAGGCTCTTGTTGTCATACTTGTTTCGGAATGTAGTATAGGCCTGAATGCTTCCCAGTTGTTCGAGCAGGGCTTTATCGATCCGGTCCTTCTCACGTTTTGCTTGAATTGTCCTGCTGCGCGACAGGTCACTTACCTGGTTAAGATAGGTATGAATCCTGGCAACTACTGAATCGCTGTTTTGCTCCATTTCCTGGCAACCAGCCTCGTATGCAGGGATCTGGGGAATCAGTTTACCCATAGCGGCCAGCTGCATGTTCAATGTATGCATGTCTTCCTGGATTGCTTCAGTTTCATTTTCCTTGCTTAATTCTTTCTTTAGTTCATCCAGGTTGATCTCCAGTTCAGGGACCAGGTAGGCCTGCAGGTAGTCTGAATTGCTGATCTCCTGATCAATATCAAAGAATATTTTCTGGTACCTGTTGTGTTTGAACTGCTCCACCGCCAGGGCCTCATAGGCCCATCGGGAGACCATCATATCGCCAATCACCGGCACCTGCTCGTAGTTAGTCAGGCTTTTATGGAGCTTGTCATATTTTACCAGTACACCGCAAAAAAGAATCTGTGGTATGAGCAGGAAGGGTACAAGTATGTAAATGGTAATCACAGAATTCAGTCCGGCCGAAATATTCAGTCCCAGCAGGTTGGCAAAACAGGATGTGGTGAAAAGAATCAGCCAGTAAGAGAACAGCATTCCCTGGATCTCAAAGATCAGGTTGCCTACAAGCACGTAGGAAAGCGATTGGAAGGCAGAGATGGCGAACATGATCAGGATCTTGGAGTGCAGGTAAGATCCCCTGCTCAGATTCAGAAATGATTCCCGCTGAATAATCTTCCGGTCCTTAATAATTTCCTCCGAACTGATGGTCAGCCCCAGGAAGAGGAAAACTACCACACTCATTAGCAGATAGGCAGGGAGGTTTTCGTTGTTGCGAAAAACATAAGCTTCCGGATTGTCGGCTGTACCACTGAAATATTTTGTAAAAAAGCCCATGATTACTGCCAGCAGGGGTGCTTCCAGCAGGGTGATCAGAATATACTGCTTGTTGGTGAGCTTAGAAAGTATGTCCCTGGTAAAAAAGATTTTAATCTGTTTCAGGAGACCTGGAATACTATACTCGTTCTCGGGAAGTTTTTCTTTTTTGGGTGGATCCCCAATTGATTGTTCAATGGTGCTGATATAGAGATCGGACCACTCCTTCGGACTGACCTTCCTGGTCCGGGAGAGTTTGCCGTACTCATTCACGATCTTCGCCTCGATGATCTGTAGAACCTGGTCAGGATTAATATTGCCACACCGGCTGCACTGATCCTCATTGGCATTTGCATGGTTGCTTTTGGTTTTAAAGTAAACCACAGCTTCAGAGGGGTTCCCACAATAGATTTGATATCCCCCCTTATCCATAAAGATGATGCGATCGAACATCTTGTATAGATTGGATGAGGGTTGGTGTATATTCACAATTACCAGTTTCCCTTTGAAAACCTGTTCCCGCAGTAGGTTCATGACCATTTCGGAATCGACCGATGAAAGTCCCGATGTAGGTTCATCCACAAAGAGGATAGATGGTTCCCTGATTAGTTCCAGGCCGATGTTCACTCTTTTACGCTGGCCTCCGCTGATTACTTTATTGAGGGGCTTTCCAACCTTGAGATCCCTGATCTCGTATAGATCCAGGTCATGCAATACCAGGTCGACCACTTCATTGAGCTGCCCTTCATCATAGTTGTCCAGGCAAAGCTTTGCATTGTAATAGAGGTTCTGCCTGACGGTCAGATCTTCCAGTAAAAGATCGTCCTGGGGAATAAAACCGATGATGCCATTTAATTGTTCCCTCTCTTTTTCATGATAAAGATTATATCCGTTGATCAGGATTTCCCCCTGCTGAGGCTCAAGGTTTCCATTTAATACATTGAGCAGGGTGGATTTCCCCACACCGCTTCCACCCATGATTCCGATCAGTCGGCCCGATTCTTCACTAAGGTTAAATCCATGGATTCCGTTGTTGCTGTTCTTAAAGCGAAACTCCACACTCCTGGCTTCAAAGGTGATTCGTGAGCTGAAGTAGGCATCGGAGAATACTCCGGCAACATCTGTGAAGTAGATTGGATTAATCTTTTGTCCCCTGACCGAGGAACCGTGATCGAAAGTATAGGTGATGCCAGCCTGTATCAACTGCCCGTTCAGGAACAGGTCTTCCTTCCCCTGGTAGCGCAAGACATAGGTATTAATACTTATAATGTTCAGAAAGTAGATATCGCCTTCAAGGTGATGATTATGAATATGATGCACCCCCTCAACACCAGCTTCCAGACCATTGTTAACTAGCAATACAGCCTCCTTTACAGGCATGTCCTCCAGGGGGTAAACTACAAAGTGGAGAATCTGCTGGTACTCCTCCTCATCAAGGTTGAAAGCTGTTGCCACGGTCTGAAGAAACTCCAGTTCTGTTTCGCGAATCTCGATCCCGTAAGCAATGTATTCCACCAGCTGTATAATCACATAAATCTTTTGCCGCTGTTCCAGTTCCTCATTAATCTGTTCGCATATGGAGAGAATTCTCACAGCAGTAAGGGAGGTCCGCTTTTTCCGTTTAACACTCTGTTTATCTATGGGATCATGGTGATAATGTTGGAGGTAATTCTCAAAGATGGCCATGTATTTCTCCGTTAGCTCGCTGTTCAGCTGGCGGGAGAGAAAGGCACGGATAATTTCACGCTCCTTCTCCGAAATCTCCTGTATCTCATCGATATCCACAATTAATGCAAAAAGCTGCATCATTGCTTTTAGAATGGCTTCACTCATGTTTTATTGCTTCTATACGAATATATTCAATTTAAAGTGCTTCCTCTCTGAATGTGCTTTTTTTTTCTTATTTTGACTCTCTAATGGCCGAAGGAAAGATTATAATCGATTTTGAGGGTGCTATATCTTTTGAGATCATGGAACAGCTACTTAACGAGTTGAAGTCGGCCAAGCAGTTTAATGAACTCAAAAAGTCTGTCAGGAAACGGGTATATGGTACCGTGGTTGAATCGATTGATAATATTTTCAAGTATGCTGCAATTGTTCATGGCAAGGTAAAAGTGCTGCAGAGACCCCCTATGATCATGGTCAAAGAAAATGAAGGGATATTTGTTGTAAGCGCAGGAAACCTTGTCCAGAACGAGCAGATAGACGATCTGAGGTTTAAGCTCAACCGCGTGAACCAGATGGACGATGAGGCACTGAAATCGCTTTATGAAGAGGTGATCAATAAAGAAACTTCTGAAGAGGACCGGGGAGCCGGTCTCGGACTGATCACCATGGCTTTGCGAACGAACGAAAATATCCGCTTCACTTTTGATCCGGCTGGTCCGGCGCATTCCTATTTTACAATGCATATAACAATTAAAGATTGACCAATGGAAAAGTTAATTATCGAACCAACGGCAAATTCACCACGAATTTTACTGGATCCGGAAGAAAGGAATTTTGAATTCTCGGGCGAATCACGACCTGAGAATGTACGTAAGTTTTATTTGCCTGTATTGGAGTGGATGGAAGCTTATACGGAGGGAGTGGCAGGTCTCAAGGAGGATCAGCGTCCATCCAGTCTGAAGTGCATGTTTAATTTCGAATACTTTAACTCGACCTCTGCCAAGTATATACTGGATATATTTAAATCATTAAATGCGATCCATGCCCTGGGTATTGGACTGGATATCAAGTGGCTTTATGAAGAGGATGATGAAGATATGCTGGAAGTGGGACAGGAGATGTCACGGATGTCGAAGCTGGAATTTGAATATATTATATCCTGAGCCCCATTACCAGGACATCATCAATCTGCTCCACCTCACCCTGCCATGCTGCTAATTTCTCTATCAGGATTGCTTTTTGTTTTTCCATTGGCCGATCCTGAATTTCCAACAGCAGCTTCCTGAAGTTAAGGACCCTGAAAGTTTTCCTGAGTGGTCCTCCCAGCTGGTCCACATACCCATCCGAGAAAAGGTATATGGAATCGCCTTTTTCCAGCTTGAGGCTATGGCTTGTAAACGCAAGTGGTTCTTGCTCATAGATCCCAATGGGCATACGGTCGGGACGTATATGTATAACAATTCCGTCTCTGACCAGGTAGAGGGGCCGGTTTGCCCCTGCGTATTCCATGGACTTATGTTTCAGGTCGATTACACAAAGAGCAATCTCAATACCATCCTGAGCCTCATCCCTGGTGCCGGTCTGGTGGAGTGATGTAATCACCACTTCTCTAAGTTGCTCAAGTATCTTCCCCGGATTCAGAACCTTGCTCCGGTTCACAATCTCATTCATGGAGGAGATCCCCAGCATGCTCAGGAAGCCTCCTGGAACTCCATGACCCGTGCAATCAGCCACGGCCACCAGGAGTTTATTATCCTTCTCTCTGGACCAGTAGTAATCTCCGCTTACAATATCCCTGGGTTTGAAGAGGATGAAATGATCGGACAGATGCTCTTTTAACACCTGGGCCGGAGGGAGGATGGCTGCTTGTATCCTTTCGGCATAACGGATACTATCCAGAATAAGCTCTTTCTGGTTTGATATGGTGTCTCTTTGTAAGGTGGTCAGGTCGAGCTGAGCTTCAATCTCTTCTTTCTGGGTCTCAATTTCCTCCTTCTGTTCTACAACCTCCCGGGTTCTCTCTTCTACTTTCGTCTCAAGATCTCTGTTCATGGATGAGATGCTCGCCACATAATTGTGGATCTTTTGAGTCATCTCATTGTATCCCTCGGCCAGCTCCCCGATTTCGTCATCGGTACGTACAATGGTAAATTGTTCTTTCTCACCGCCCCTGGTATTCCGGATGTTGGCCAGCAGTTCCTTCACCGGACGGGTAATATCCTGGTTGGTCCATCGCACAAAGAGCAGCAGGTAAATAAAGGAGATTAAAATACCGTTTCCAATTCCCACCAGCATCACAATGGAATCGATGGCATTAACATAAAAGAGCTTTTCATATTCCTTCGCTTCAACAGTTTCCTGATCCTTATTTGCTATTTCGCTCCACTGTCCGATCAGAATCTCCCGGTGCTCTCTGGTAAAGTTCTCCTGTTTCAGGTCTTTGACAGCGGTCAGGCTCAGGAAGAGGTAGACCATCACAATCAGGAGGGGAAGGAAAGTGGTAATTCCACTGGCTACCATCAGGCGGTTACGGATCTTTCCTCCTTTTTTTCGGCTTACCTGTTTCCTTAGCTCCTCAGGAGAAAATATCTTATCGATATAGCGCATATGAACCCTGTGCTTTTGCCAGTAATAGACGAAGAGGAACTCCAGGGCTGTTGCCACAATGGTCAGGTAGTGCAGCTGGATAAACATGCTTCGTTCAAGTTCCTTGTCAAAGCTTTCTTTTGTCACCAGGAAAATGAGGGAATAAATCAAGACCACAATATTGGGCATGGTTACAATCAGGCTGTTGATAATGGGAGTTTGAAACAAGCCTTTTTTACAACGTCCATGCAATCTTTCCGGGATCTCCCTCCTTCTTCGTTTCAATTTGAAGTAGTGCTTGAACGGACGGTTGTAAATATAGCCAAGCACATCACTGACGATCAAGAGCAGGAAGAGTAGTGCAAAATAGCGGGCAAAAGGCCCTTTTTCCTGAAAAATTTTGAAAGGGTCTTCCTCGGGCGGTGGTGGAGTATCCCCATCCTTAAGGGCTATGCCAACTCTTCCATGATTATCAGGAGGAGGAGTTCCAATATCAATATCCTGCTCTGGTAAGGGGATGGAATCAGGAAAGTTCCCGCTCATCCGGATGGTCATGTTTACCAGGCTGTCGATTTCATCCTCACTGAATATCCGCGTAGAATCCATTGCAGCTGTTATGGAATCCCTGATGGCCATCGTCTGCTCCAGACGGGGCTGCGGATTATTTCTGATAAAAGTGGGTATGTTCTGGTAGACTATAAATCCGATAAAGGGAATGACCAGAAAAAAATAGAGCATCACCGAAGTCACATAGATTCGGAACCCGTAATATATAGGAGTAGTTTTTATTTCCATCGGCTGTCAGTATACAGACAGTACTAAATGTAAGGGAGATATTTATGATTTCAAAGTTTGTGATTCCGAGCTTATCAGACATTGTTGCCCGACCACTCTTCAGGCCAGTCGGAGAGACCTTTGTAAAATATCAGGTGCTCGTAGTAGGGTTTCACCTTTTTCTCGATGGCTAGTAATAGGAGCAAGCTCCTCATTGGATGAACCATTAGATATATTTGTTATTAATACACCTGCTCCAGATAACCCAGCACAAAGACTGCCGGAGCATTCCAGTTGAGGCATACCTCGTTGGAGAGAGCCAGGTGTTTTTTAGTCAGTTCCCCGTTCTGTTTGTCATTAATGAGCAGGGTATGAAAGCCCATATTAGAAATGAAAAACTTCCAGCTGTTGGTAATCTGGTGTTGATAGGGCTCTTCATTATTTGCCAGATATTCCTCGTATTCTTCTTTTTCCGTGGAGATGTAGAGTTCGGCTGCGGCCCAGTGGAAATCATCACTGAACAGCTCATCTCCGTACTCCCCTGTGACCACATCTTCCGGATTTCTGAACGGTACCTCACTGTTTGCAAGGGCCCAATCCCAGGCGCGTTCAGCCGCTATCAGGGCTTCGGATGAGAAATTGGAATCCACCTCAGCATAGACCCTGGAGGCCTGGGCCATTACTGCTGCAAAGTTAAGACTGGCTGCAGTTCCTTTTCCAATGATATAACGATCCAGGTGATCAGTAGGCCTTTGAAAGCTTCCTTTCCCTTTTCATCCAGGATCAGGAAAGAGGTGGCCTCATGGTTCACCACCACAAATTCCTTGATGGCAGATGTGTTGATGTGCATCGGTCTCTCCGGCAGGAAAAGGTGGGCTGTAACTCGTAATTATTAATGCAAAAAGCGACAGAAGCAGGGCAAAATTCTTCATGTACTAATTTAGTTAGGGGTAAAAGGATCAAAGGGGTAGCTGTCAGGAGTGACCAGGGTTCCCGTTGTCAGTGTCAGTGGAAAATCGGAATCCGGATTGAATACGACCTCCACCAATGCTCCTTTGTAGCCGCTTTCAGGTACAGAAACCGGGATGGCATAGCTGCCGTCCTCGCTGATTTCCAGTGCATCCATCTGCCAGGCTTCGTCCCCAACCACATAGCTTTTAAAGTCCCGGGAGCTCTTATTGATGGCTTCCCAGATCCGGATCTGATATTCACTTTCAGGATCGATTTCCGCATAGATGGTATCCTTGCTGATGTGCCAGCTGAAATCCGGAATTTCCTTGTCAGAAATGGTGGCATAATAGAAGGATACAAGGTTTTCGGGCAGGTAAGAGCCATCAAGTCCGTGACCCACATTGGGAACATATTGAAGGTACTTTTCTCCCTGCAAATCGTCCCAGTAAAATTTCCAGGAATCCGTTACAAAAAACTCATCACAGGTGGCATTGATCAGGAGTTTGGGCATGGTCAGCCGCTCCAGAAACTGGTAAGGTTCTACCAGTTTAAGCAGGGCAAAAAATTCATCCGAATCTAAATAGTTCATAACTCCCAGGTTCGCATAAGGATCGATGGCAGGGGCCCATTCTCCATAACACTGCCAGTGATGTTGAAAAGAAGGAATAATGTTGAGCAGGTCGATCACCACAGGAGCTATGCCTGTGACCCGTTCATCCACAGCAGCCACGTCCCATGTGGTCCATCCTCTTTTGGAAGCTCCGGCAACAAAAAATTCTTCCACCTGGGACTGATTGAATTCACAGATCTCCTGAACCACATCCATGGCTTTTACCACAGCGCGTGTCATGGGAAACCTGGGGAGCCATTTTTGTAAATCCTCGGAGGCTCCTCCTTCAATAAATTGCATCCAGGCAAAGGCAATCAGATCATCCTCATACACCCCTTTCGCAGTATCATTTTTAAAATCGATGGGTTGAAAGGGAATATTGCTGATATGAGATACAACGGATCCGGTGACCAGGGCTGCTCTGATCATTTCTTCGTTGGCAGGAATGGGTTCGGTTTCTCCTCTCGAGCCTCCACCGATAAGCATCAGGGATTCTGTTTCCCGGACCTTATCGGGCACCACTATGGTGAGCCAGTGCCACCATTGGGGTTCATCCACTTCCTTTTCAGTGAGCCAGGTTCCAGAGACCAGGTATACCCTGTATTCGGTCCATGATTCGCCACGTATAGTTTCTTTTATTTCGTATCGGAAAGCCGGGTCTGCAGTCTCCACATAGGTTTTTAGCGGGAAGGAGGATTCAGGAATAAGTGCTGGTTCCGGATTATTGCATGCAGAAAGTATTGTGGCAGTGACGATCACAAGGAGGGCATGTTTCATGGGTCTGCTTTTATGGGTTTTGAATATACAAGTTATAAAATATTACCCTTTGATTGACAGGGAATAATTCATAGTTTTATGTGAAATACAAAAACCAACATAATGACATTTTTATTTCTTTTCGGTGGCGGAATACTTATTACTCTGTTTGTGATCCTTTTTATCTTCCTGCTACCTCTACTGGCACTGATTAGCGCATTGATGAATGATTTCTCCGGAAACGAAAAGATCCTCTGGGTATTGATCATTCTCTTCCTGCCCTTTTTGGGATCGGTCCTTTATTTTCTGATCGGGCGGGATAAGAGGATCTCCAAATAATCCCTTGGCGCCCGAGCCCTCATACGACCTGAAAGAATCGCTGGGATATTTCTCGCTCACCAATATTGTGGTGGGTGATATGATTGGGGCTGGGATTTTTACCACCTCAGGTTTATTGCTGGCAGAACTTCATGATCCAAGACTTCTACTAATTCTCTGGGGAATTGGAGGTGTTATTGCACTATGTGGAGCGCTGAGTTACAGCGAGCTGGGAGCCAGCTTTCCCAGGGCCGGGGGTGAATACGCCTTTCTTTCCGAACTCTTCTCTCCCCTTTCCGGTTTTTTAAGTGGCTGGATCTCTTTTTTTGTGGGTTTTTCAGCTCCCCTTGCTGCCTCCTCCCTGGCCTTCAGCGAATATCTTGTACGGACTCTTCCCTATGGCAATGACATGGAGCAAGTGATGCTTATCAAGAAGGCCATTGCCATCGGGATTATCCTCGTCTTTGCCCTGATTCATTATTCTGGTCTTCGTTCGGGATCGAAGGTGCAGAACCTGCTTACCATGCTGAAGGTTGGCCTGATCCTGGTACTGGTACTTGTCGGCTTTGCTTTTGGTGAGGGCAGTTTTCAACATTTCACGGTTCAGATGGAAGTAGCAAAAGGATGGGCCGGAATGAAGACCATGGGACTTGCCCTGATGTGGATCATGTTCGCTTACAGCGGCTGGAACGCATCCACCTATTTGGGTTCCGAGATCATCAATCCGTTAAAAAATATTCCGCGTTCACTGATTTCCGGCACCCTCTTTGTAATGCTGATTTATTTGGCTTTGAACATCCTTTATGTATATGCTGTTCCGGCAGGGGATATGAAGGGGGTGATCTCTATCGGGGGACTGGCTGCCAATAAGCTCTTTAACCTCACCATGGACCGGGTATTCTCCCTATTTATTGTGGTGATATTGCTTTCGGCCATCTCTGTACTGACCATCATTGGTCCCCGGGTTTATTATGCCATGGCAGAGTCGGGACACTTTTTTGGGATCGCAAAGAAAATCAACCGCTCCAATGTTCCGGGGATCTCCATTTTGCTGCAGAGTGGCCTGGCCATTGTTTTTGTGCTTTCAGGAACTTTTGATCAGATCATTACCCTGCTCAGCTTTTCACTGGGAATCTTTCCCATACTGGCTGTGATTGGAGTATTTAAGATCAGGGCAAAAGGTCAATCCAAACTGAAGTCACCCTGGTACCCTGCTCCACAAATCCTGTTTATCATCTTTTCGGTGGTGATCCTGGTACTGGCTTTTCTGGAACGACCCATTGAGTCTTCCATAGCCCTGGGAGTGATTCTGGTGGGAATCCCGGCCTATTATCTGTTGAAGCACTATAACAGGATTCAGACTGTTTAAGCTAGAAAGCAATACCGATGGCGATCCCCACTCTGATGCCAAAACCATCAACATCGTTAATCCCTGTATCTACTTCACCAGAAGGATCGTCCACAGATCTGAAGGCATATACGGGTCCCACCCAGGCATCAATCACAACGATATCCTTCAGTACCACCTGTTTGCCCAGGTTGATGGCAAAACCAAGGGAGGTAAGTGTAGCCTGCTCTGCGGCTATTGGATCTTCTACTGTGAGACTCATATATCGAAAGTTGGGAGCCAGGTAGGTGCCATTGGGGGCCGGAGTGTCGGAAAGGTAGAACCTGAATTCGGGGGTCAAACCGATGCCACTCAGGCTAGTCTCACTGCTGCCCGGACTGTAGCCGGTATAGAAAAAGCCCAGCTGAGCGCTGATATCTTCAGTAAAGGCCCGTTCATATTTGATTACTCCTGTTCTGATAAAAGCACTGAACAGGTCGGTTTTGATGTTATTCATCTTTTGGGCATGCAATCCCGTAGCGATGATGAGCATGCTTAATCCCAGTATTGCTATTTTTTTCATAGTCGTGAAATTAGTCCTGTTTCTAAAATTATTCATTTATACGGAAGTAGAGCTTGATTAGTTACTTACAATAACAATGCCATGAAAATAGTATAGAAAAATGAAAGAGTTCTATATTTAAAAATCTTTAGATGTAAGCGCATGATGAATTCTCGAAGCAAGACTTCACGGAGCCTGATCCTTTTTGTTGTTATCCTGACCTCCTTTATCAATCCATTCCTGGGGGCGTCCATTAATATTGCATTGCCGTCCATCAGTGAGGATTTTTCCCTGGGTGCTGTGGGGATGAGCTGGGTGGCCATGGCTTTTCTGCTCTCTTCAGCAGTATTCCTGGTTCCCCTGGGCAAGCTGGCAGATATCAAAGGCAGGAAGAGGATATTCTTTATTGGCAATATAATAATAGCGCTGAGCTCCATTTTTTGCGCCCTGTCACCATCCGGGGGCATGCTTATTATATTTCGTGCCTTTCAGGGCATTGGCAGCGCCATGGTTTTTGGAACAGGAGTTGCCATCATTTCTTCTGTATATCCGCCAAAGGAGCGGGGTAAGGCTATTGGTATTACTGTAACATCGGTCTATATAGGTCTCTCCCTGGCTCCATTTCTGGGTGGAATACTTACCCAGTACCTGGGGTGGCGAAGTATTTTTTATGCCACTGTTCCGTTCGAACTGCTGGTGATCTGGATTACCTGGAGATATATTAAGGAGGAGTGGGCCGATGCAAAGGGAGAGAAGTTCGACCTGTGGGGATCCATTATCTACCTCTTCTCCATGTCGGCATTTATGTTTGGCTTTTCAAGACTTCCTGAACTATCTGCCATCGTTCTTGCTGCGCTTGGCCTCCTTGGTTTATTTGGCTTCGTCATTCATGAGATGAAGCTCCTATCCCCCATATTCAATATCCGGCTTCTTACCTCCAACAGGCTCTTTGCCTTTTCGAACCTGGCAGCCCTGATCAATTATGCCACCACCTTTGCGATCACCTTCCTGCTGAGTCTTTATCTTCAATATGTATTGGGCCTGTCTCCCAGAGATGCTGGGATGATACTGATTGCCCAGCCTGTTATGATGGCTGTAGTTGCTTCCATTTCGGGCAAACTTTCAGACAGGCATGATCCAAGAATCCTCTCTTCAATAGGTATGGGAATTATTGTCGGGGGGCTCATCATGCTAAGCTTTCTTTCGGAACAATCGAGTATCACCTATCTGGTAGTGATCCTGGCTGTTGTTGGATTTGGATTCGGTATGTTTTCCTCGCCCAATACCAATGCCATCATGGGATCGGTGGACAGGAAATACCTGGGGGTTGCCTCGGCCACGGTAGGGACCATGCGTCTGACGGGCCAGATGATGAGCATGGGGATCGCCACTTTGATCCTGCGGGTATTTATCGGGAACAATCCTATTTCTCAATATGCTGCAGGATTTTTGACCAGTATGAGAACCACTTTTATGGTTTTCGTAGGTCTCTGTATCCTGGGAGTTTTTGCCTCTCTGGCCAGGGGGAAATCTTCCCCTGACTAAATATATTCCACCTGCGGTTCCTGCCTCTATGTCAATGGCATTCGAGGGGCAATCATTATCCCTTACCAGAGTTGCTTATGCTTTGCGGATCAGATACAGCAATTTACGATCCAGTTGCTGGCCACACCAGGAAGATGTCCTGTGGTGGTTTTAGTTTCTATTTCGCTTGTTGAAGTGCTTGTCTCCTCTTGTTTGAGGCTTCTTATATTTCTTCTTCTTCCTCAGGTAGGAACCTCCCTGGTTGGTTTTCGTGTTTTTTTCCTTCTTTTCATGGAAGGCGCCTCCTTTGACTTTATTGTCAGAATCGGGCTTTAGTTTGATCTCAACTTTTCTTGGACTCTCTTCGGGTGTTAACTCATTAGAAATTTCCACTTCCGGAGGAAATTCAACCATCGGAATTTTATAATTCATCAAGGCTTCGATGGCCTCTTTTTCAGCCCTCTCCTTTTCTGTATAAAAAAGGATGGAATGGCCTTGCTCCTCCGCTCTGCCTGTTCGCCCGATACGGTGCATATAATTCTCCGGGTAGATGGGAGTATCAAAATTGATAACATGTGAAATAAGCTCCAGGTCCAGACCACGGGCCATTACATCGGTGGTAACCAGTATTCTGTTCTCACCTTCATCAAATTGTTTGATCGACCGAATGCGATAATTTTGTGATTTGTTGGAATGGATAATGCAGGTCTCTGTTCCATAGAGTTCCTCAAGCGCTTCAAACAGCCTGTCAGCATTTCTTTTCCCGGTCACAAACACCAGCACTTTGCTGTAATTATCCCGGTCTTGAAGGAGGTGGATGAGTAAATTGACCTTGGTATAGAAATTTTTTACAGCATAGCATTCCTGGGCAATATTATCCAGGGGGGTTCCGCTAACGGCAATAGAGATTTTTGCAGGAGCAATGAAAAAGTCATCGATGAGTGCATCAACTTCTTCTGTCATGGTAGCCGAGAACATCAAATTTTGTCTGCGTTCGGGCAGAAGGTCAAAGATATTTTTCAGTTG
Organism: Bacteroidales bacterium; assembly: GCA_029931975.1. GTDB lineage: Bacteria > Bacteroidota > Bacteroidia > Bacteroidales. The sequence goes on from JAOZQY010000011.1 coordinate 56,223, forward strand.
ATAGCGAAAGCCCAGGTCCAGCATCACATCCACCTCGTCGATCACCAGTTTCTTAACTGTTTTTATCTTCAGAGCTCCGTTGAGGACCAGGTCATATAATCGCCCCGGTGTGGCTGCCAGTATATCCATTCCTTCAGCAACAGCCAGGGCCTGAGTATTCATATTGGTTCCCCCATACACCCCCAAAACACGAGTATTTGTGTATGTGGTAAGGCTTTTTACCTGCTCAACCACCTGCAGAACCAGTTCCCGGGTGGGAACCAGTATCAATATCCGGGGGTGAATCTCCTTTGAAAATTTCAGATCCTTCAACAGAGGCAGCAGATAGGCAAATGTTTTACCTGTACCGGTTTGTGCGATCCCCACCAGATCTTTTCCCGACAGGATCACAGGATAGGCCTCTACTTGAATAGGGGTAGGGTTGTCAATTCCCAAATCTTCAATGGCCCTGTTCAGCTGCTTTGACAGCTTCAGATCTTCAAAGGTTTTCATATCCGCGAAATTACTCTTTTTTCACTTATACTACCAGATCAATTTCTACAGGGCAATGATCCGATCCTAATACATCATTTAAAATACTGGCACTGGAGACCAAGGGCAGAAGAGCTTCACTGACCAGGAAGTAATCGATTCTCCAGCCCACATTATTTCCTCTGGCTCCTGCCCGGTAACTCCACCAGGAATATGCCCCATGGGCATCCGGATGATAATGTCGGAATGTGTCCGTAAAGCCTCCTTGTGTCAAGCGGTCCATTCCGTCAATTTCTTCCTGCATGAATCCGGCCGACTTATTATAATTGGGTTTGGGGCGTGCCAGGTCAATATCCCTGTGGGCTACGTTAAAATCTCCGCAGGTGATCACCGGCTTTGCTTTCTCCAGTTTCTTCAGGTAGTTGAAAAAGGCCAGGTCCCAATCCTGACGATACTCAAGACGTTTTAGCTCATTTCCGGAATTGGGGACATAAACATTAACCAGGTAAAATTCCGGAAACTCCAGGCAAAGAACACGTCCCTCCGAATCGTGTTCAGGGCATCCAATTCCTCTGGAAACTGCCAGGGGAGGAGTTTTGGTCAGGATGGCTGTCCCGGAGTAACCTTTCTTTTCGGCCGAAGTGGAATAAACCTCGTAGTTCATTACAGGGGCGAGTGTCTCTGCAACCTGATCATCCTGAGCCTTAGTCTCCTGCAGGCACAGGATATCGGGGTTCATCTTTTGCAGGTCTATGAAAAAATCTTTTTTAGCCACGGCCCGAATGCCGTTTACGTTCCAGGAGATAATCTTCATTGCATTGTTTTTTACAAGATAGGAAGATTTACATGTTGAAATACTTAAGCTCGCGCCCTAATTAGTAACTTTGTTAAATAGGATACTTAATAGATGAATTTTTTTTTACTGTCTCTGATCATTCTGGTGATCGCGTTACTGATGACCATGACAGGGCGCGGGGGAGGAAACTTTTATGTGCTGGCGCTTGCTTTTTCAGGGATTAGCATGCATGAGGCTGCTACAACGGGTCAGTTTATATTGATTATTTCATCTCTGGCAGCCACTATTTCATTTGGAAAAAGGAAAGTCACCGACTGGAAACTGGTCCTCTTCATTGGCAGCCTTTGTTTGCTTTCTGCTTTCTTTGGCGGGATGTTTTCGGGGATGTTCCAGGATAAATGGCTGAAGATTATTTTTGCCGTCTTTATATTTTTGGCATCCCTGCTGATGCTGCGGCCAGGAAGTAAGGAGAAGGACTCCCTCGGTGCACCAAAAATGAATTATTTCCTTGTGGTTCCTGTGGTGCTTCTTACCGGTTTCGTTTCGGGAATGGTTGGAATATCTGGTGGCTCCTTCCTGGTGCCCCTGTTGATCCTGGTTCTGCGGGTCCCTGTCCATGTGGCCGTGGGAACTTCTACCACCCTGGTATTGATTACTGCTTCCTCGGGCTTCCTCGGGCATCTCAGTTCAGGACATTTTGATTTTCGAATGGCTTTGCCCCTGGCTGTCGCCGGACTGGTAGGGGGAATTCTCGGAGCTCGCATGACATTCAATTTCAAAGCAAACAGAATTAAGCTGCTATTTGCTGTGACCTCTTTTATAGCTGCTATTCTGATGATGATGAACGCCCTTCAGATCAAATAAACCCAGATCAAAAAAGTACTCCCCGGCTTCTCATAGCTCAGGTATTGTTTTAATGCGCATCAACTATATGAAACACATCATATCTGGTATAGCCTATTTTTGGGATGCTTTATTCCTGGTATTTCATTCTGCTGCTTCCGTACTACATAGCAGTTGAACTGCTTTATGGTAGGACTGATAATTCTTTGCTTTTTTTATCATTTTAAGGCCCTTGGGAGAAGAAGGAAATGAGCGTATAAAGTACTCCCAGAACTGGAGCATCCTGAGCAGAACATGTTTAGTACCTGACAGAGCCTCCTCGTATTGAGCAAACAGGGAATCATGAAATTCCTTAAAGCTCTCATATCTGTCTTCAGGATAAATCAGGCTATCGGTTTTTATCATTGATGGCAAATAGGGATCTGCAATTAATCCCCTGCCTATCATCCAATGATCAATTGAGTTGAAGCGCTCCTTCAGCTTCCTGAAAGCCTGGACCGATGTAATATCTCCATTATAGATCAGCGTATGTCGGCTTTGTTTAAGGCAGCTTTCAAAGCTATTTAAATCCACTTCCCCTTTATACAGCTGCTTTCCTATCCGGGGATGAATACTAATATTTGCAAGCTCGTATTTTTCCAGTACAGGCAATACTTCATAAATCTCATCTGCTGACTCGTAACCCAGGCGCATCTTCACAGATACCTTAATATCCGATTCCTCCGAAACAATATGCAAAACTTCGTCAATGATCCCGGGCTTACCCAATAATCCTGAGCCCATACCGCGCTTGGCGACCATCGGATAGGGACAACCAAGATTCCAGTTCAGCTCTTTATATCCAAGCTTTTGAACAGCTTCAGCAACAAACAAAAACTCAAGCGCATCTTTTGTAATTACCTGGGGAATAAGATCAGGAGTGTGATTATTTTCCGGTAATAGATCCCGTTGCCTGGAGGCTTTGATTTCCATTTTCCCATTCAAGCGAATATAGGGTGCCATGTACTGATCAATGCCGCCGAAGTGCTCATAAAAAGCATTTCTGAACCGATAATCAGTAAATCCCTGTAGAGGTGATGAGTATAGCCTGGTCATGATAATTTCAAAGTTAAGGATAGAAATGAAAAAAGCCCCCTGATCTCAAATCGGAAGGCTTTAGTAGCGGAAGTTGTGATTTGATATTATTATTCACTAATTCTGATTAATGGCGATGACAACATTACCTTTACATATTCTGCGTGGGCACCAAAGCTCATACCGCTTGACCCAAAAACCTGATTTCCCATTTTACAGTTAGATACAAATTCTTCACTACTCTCAATTTCACCTGCGACAACAACTCCCAGAATGGATTTTCTAGGTCTCTTGAACCCGAATATCAGCCGAATGATAAAAGGATCGGCTCTTCGCATCCTTGCATCACCAGAGCTTACAGATGTTGCGTGGATTTTAATCAGTACGTCATTGTTTAGGCACTCATATTTACAAAAGGGAGCACCGCAATGGTAAGATCTCTCAGGTTTACCTCTACTTTGGATCCACTATTAGGTTTAGCATACATTCAGTCGCATTCTATCTGGGAAACAATATTATACGGCAATTGTTTTAATCTAAGAGTATTCAGTTCGCAAAGTATCTGCCGGATTCCGATTGGCAAATCGCCAGCTCTGCACACTTACAATGGTAATGGCGATTATTGAGACAATCACACCTGAGCCAATAAAGATCCAAGGGCTGATATTAGTTTTATAGGCAAAATTATCAAGCCATTTGCGTATAATGAACCAGGCTACCGGACAAGATATAATAAATGCGATCAATAAATTAAAAACAAAACCCTTGTTCAGGCCCAGTATGACTTCCCATACTTTTGCACCATTAATCTTGCGAATACCGATCTCTTTAATCCTGCTTTCACATAAAAATAGCGAAAGACTCAGCACGCCGAGAACCGCAATTAAAATGGCAATCATAGAAACAAAGGAAATGGCTTTCCCCATCTGTTCATCGCTCTTATAGAGCTTATCGAAACTTGCATCCAGATAGTGATAAGAAAAAGGAAACCCCGGGGCAAGCTCTCTCCATATCTCTTCAATTTCATCAATGGTTTGCTGGGTATTGTTACCAGACATTTTTATATTCGCAAAGGCACCCTGACTGGGGAAGTAAACGATGGCCAGTGGTTCAATAGGATTGTGAAGGGATTTAAAATTAAAATCCTTCACTATTCCAACCACCTTTGCATTTCCACTGGGTACCCTTATTTCTATTTCAAAAGGATCTTTCACATCAAATGCTCTCACTGCGGCCTCATTTAACAAGGCAGTGACATTCCTGTCGCTCTTCAAACCTTCCGTGAAAAACCTGCCCTTCACCAATTGCAAATCATACATATTAATAAACTCAGCATCAACCCATATGTTGGTGAAATTGACGGTTTGCCCTTCCAGTTCCAGGTTGTTATAGCCATCAATCTCCCCAAATACCCTGCTGGAGTATGCTACTTTTTCAATATCCGGAAGGTGCTGTAAGCGTTCAGTAAACACCTCTTTTCCCTGGTACATTAATTGACGTGGCAGTTTTGCATACACCACAGCCTCCTTCGGAATCCCTATGTCTTTCTCTTTAAGGAAGGTAAGCTGTTGAATGATTAAAAAAGTGACCGCGATCAGTGTAATGGAGGCAACAAACTGAAAGACCAAAAGGAAATACCGTAGATTTCTTCCTTTGTTACGGGGTCCTGAATCCTTTTTCAGAACACTGATTTCTCTCAATGAAGAGAGGTAGAGCGCAGGATAGAATCCGGCGATAATTCCCAGCATAAAGATTCCGGGTACCAATAAAACAAGAAAAGAAAAGGAAAAACTTAAACTTTGATTGAAACTCATCAACTGGCTGAATCCTGGTAATAATAGCAAGGTGATGATCACACCAATGATTGTAGCAATAAAACTGACCATTGTTGTTTCCGTTATATACTGGAAAACAAGGGTCCTTTTGTTTGAACCAAAAACTTTCTGGACACCAATCTCCTTTTTTCTGAGCGATGCCCGAGCAGTAGAAAGGTTCACATAATTTATAATCGACAATATCATAATGATAATGCCTATTGCAATTAATACCCTGATAAGAAACAGATTGCCACGATTTGTAGTATCATGCGTAAGCGACTTATTAAAATAGACCTCCCTGATTGGATGTAAATCCAGAGGAGTGGCCCGGGCTTCATCATGCCATTGAGAGGAAGACAGGTTTGATTCATAATACTCGATCAGGAAGCTTCTTAACTTATGCGCAAACTGCTCGGGATCAGTGTTGGGACGCAAAAGGAGATAGGTTTCATACACTCCGAATCCCCAGTTATCGGGATAATATGGGCTCATCTTTCTTGTGGAAGCTTCTGAAATTAGTCCATGAAATTGTATGGAAGAATTTTGTGGTATATCGCTGACAATGGCACGTACGGTAAAGGGAAAGTCCTCCCTGGCTCTCCAAATGATTGTTTCTCCAATGGGATTTTTATCCTTAAATATTCGCATAGCTTCACTTTCAGTCAGGATCATTGAGAATGGTGAATTTAACGCATCGTCAATATCACCCTGCAGCACCTGAAAGTCAAACACAGCGAAGAAATCAGCATTGGTAGCATAATATTTTTCGATCTCAATGAGCTCAGTGTTGTAACTTAAGAGGGGTGATAAACCAAACAGCTGGTGGGTCTCCATATGGGTGGCATGCTGAATTTCAGAAAAGTTAGTTTCGAGCAATTCAGAAAGCGGACCGGGAGTCCCACTGGAGTTCCCATAGGAGACTTTAAAAATCCTGGAGGAATTCACATGAAAGTTATCGACACTTAATTCATTTTTTGAAAAAATCGATATGACCAACAGGATGGCAATACCAAGCGACAAGGATAAAACACTAATAAGTGTGTTGCTTTTATTCTTATTAAGATTTCTGAATCCCAGTTTGAAGAAATGACGGACCATGATTTAACATATGATGTTCAACTATAGAATAGATCTCTCCCAAAGATAAACTAAAAAATTAGTTAAACAACTAAATAATTAGTTATGCGTGCTAATTACTAAAATCACTTCTCCAGCCACTCTTTAAAATCACTGATTTTTCTACGGCTTACAAGGATGTTTTCATCGTCCGATCCCTTGATGATCAGCTTGAAGCGGCTGCTGGAGTAGGTGATGATCTCCTGGATGGCTTCAATATTTACTATATGCTTTCGGCTGATCCTGAAAAATTGTCCGGGATCGAGCTGCGCTTCCAACTGGTCAAGAGAGTAAGAGATGTCGTAGGTTTTTCCTGTATCCGTGCACAGGAAGGTAGATTTTTCCAGGCTGAAAAAACAGCTGATATGAGTGCTTTCGATGGCCTTGATTCTGGGTCCGATGTTCACAATATATCTGGACTTATACTGTTTGGCCATCTTCTGCATTAACACCTCAAGGTTTTTGCCCAACATCCTGTTGGAGGAGGACTGTAAGTTTTGTCCCCTGAATTTGTCCAGGGCAAAATTGAGCTCATCCAGGCCCACAGGCTTGAGTAAATAGTCGACGCTGTTGATCTTAAATGCCTTGATGGCGTACTCCCCAAATGCAGTGGTAAAAATGACCGGGCAGAGGATATCCACCTGCCTGAAGATTTCAAAACTTAGTCCGTCGGCCAGCTGAATGTCCAGGAACATGATGTCGGGAGCAGGATTGTTTTTGAACCATCTGACAGTCTGGCTTACCGAGTCTGTAATATGAAGAACGCTTAACTCGTGGTCGCTTTCGTGCAGGAGCCTGACCAGGTGTTCGGCAGCCGGTTTCTCATCTTCAACAATCAGGGCTTTTATGGTCATGTCTGTTCTAATATGGGGATCTTTACCTGGAAAAATTGATCTGTTTTTTCTATGAAAACCGGCTTTTCACATAGATAGCTGTAACGAAGACGGATATTGTCCAGACCTACTTTATTGGAATCGGGCATCACATTTTTCAACTGCAGATTGTTCCACGCCACCACATAATCTCCTTCCTCAAAGATCCTGACTTTTAACGGTTTTTCCTCAGAAATAACGTTGTGCTTTAATGCATTTTCCAAAAGCATCTGCAGGGCCATGGGAAGAATATACTTTTCGTCTGAGGGGTCTAGCTCAAGTACAATTTTCAGATTATCTCCATGCCTATAATGGTAGAGATAGGCCATATTTCTGATTAGAAGAAGTTCCTGCCGAAGGCTGACTATTTCCTGGGCCCGGTTTTCCAGGATATAGCGGTATACATCTGAAAACTTGCGGATGAAGGCCTCGGCTTTGTCAGCATCCTGGTGCACCAGGGAGGTAAGGGCAGTGAGGCTGTTAAAGAGGAAATGCGGATTAACCTGGTTACGCAGGACCTCGTATTCGATGGCCAGTTTTTCTCTTTTTAAAATTTCTTCATTGAGTGCAGACTGTTTCCAGTTTTTAAAAAAGAGAAATCCATTGGCAACAGCAATGCCAAATATGGTAATACTTATCGCCCAAATGAATCCTACTGAAAATTGTTTAAACAAGTGGTCAAGGTCATTCTTGTTGACTAACAGAAAAACAATTTGTACCATCATGAAGATGAACAATACAATCAGTAACTGCAGGATCACAGTAAGTACCAGTTTCTTAAACGGACTTTTCAGCCAGGGGTAATACCGATCGAGTTTTTTGCCGGCAAATGAAATCAGTGCAATGGAGGGTATACCAATACAGTAGGAGTAGAGGAGTATATATAGCATGGTTCCCAGAGATCTGAAGCCAGAAGGATATGAAATAAGGGTGATAAGCAATCCAATGAAAGGCGGAGCCAGCAGGTATCTGAGGATCAAAGCTGTGGGTGGGAATGATTTCCAAATTTGCATACTGAAATATAGCTATTCCTAATTGATCCCCCCCTTGCATTTCTTATAAAGATCCCTGGTGCTCTCTTCTCCCCAGTGGGGATAGACATCAAAAGGAGCCTCAAATTCCCTGTAGTATTGAAGCGCTTTCTCCAATATGGGCAATGCTGCTTCAGCACCACCCCCTAAAAAGCTCGGTTTATAAAGCGTCGATTTCCCCTCAAGGTAATAAATACGGGGATTTTCGGGATTCAGGGCCTTTGCTTTTTCCAGCGCATCGCTGGCACGGGGGAAATAGGTTGTGGCCCTGAACATGGGATTAATCTCCATCCGGCCATAACAAATCAATGCTACCAGGAGCTGAATTTCAGATTCCCGGGGATTGATTACCAGGGCAGTATCAGTACAGTTCTGGGCCCTGTCCAACAGGGCATCCTTCCTCTCTTCCTCCTTTGTCATATAGGCCATATGGGTATAGGCATAGGCAGCGTAGTAGAAGGGCAGCCATTCGTTTTTCTTTTGGACCATAATACGTTGGCAGGTATTTGTCAGGTTCTGATAGGCTGGAATGCTATACTCTTGATCGGCAAGGGCCAGGCTGCTTCTAAGGGCCGCAAAGTAGCTGGTATCATTTGCAGAAGCTTCCAAAGCGAGAAATATGAGGGCAAAAAGTATTAGATTTCTCATGATTGTTGATTGGATAGGTTAAAATTAAATTTCTGTCTGCCCGGTGAAGGAAATATGGATTCCCACCAGGAAAAAGCGTTTTGAAACTGGTAATATGGGCTCGGACCGGTACAAACCAGATGGGTCTGGACGGGTAGCAAATCTGTATCCGTAGATTTGCTGGCTTCCAAACACATTGCTTACCTGGGCAAAGAGCATGGTAAATTTTCCGAATATTTCGGTAAAGTGGAAGACGCTGAAGCCAAGGTCATGGAATCCTTCTGTTTGTTGTTGTATCACCTCACTGATATTTGGATCCATATAGGGTCTTCCGCTTGAGAAATTATACCCCATACTCACATAGGAGTCTGTCCGTTCGATATAGTGTTTATAAGCAATGGAAAGGGTATGCCTTGAAAGATAGCCGGGGGTCAGGGGAATCTTATAGTCCCTGTACTCTCTCTCACTGTTCATCAGGGAGTAGGATAGCCAGAAATCGCCGTTTCGGATGGTCTTGCTATCACGAAAAAACAGATCTATTCCCTGTGCATACCCCTCGCCCATATTGTTGTAAGCACCGGGTTCAAGGGCATGAAGCGAATCATACTTGAGTAGCTTGTCATATATTTTATAATAGGCTTCCACACGGAGAATCCTACTGTTCTTCACAAATTGAAAATTCGCAATAAAATGTTGGGCATTCTCTGATTTCAACTCACTGTTATATATGAGGAAGTCATCCTGGACCTGCTGATAGAACTGTCCGTATCCCAGGGATACCTGGCTATTGCGGGAAATCTTACAGGCCAGGGCTACACGGGGGGAGAGATAGCTTTCGTGCGATAAAGAAAGTGTTTCCACTCGGGCTCCCACTCGCGATGAAATACGTTTGCTAAGGTTTATTTCTGCCTCTGCATAGAGGGCTCCGATCAGACTTCGTATATCTGCTGTAAAAAGCTCTTCCGCCGTTGATGATAAATATGCGTGATCCAGATTTTTTATAAGTGGCTGTGTCCTGGATTCCCATGTCTACATGGTCGCGTGCCCATGTGATACCGGAATGCAGGATCCACTTCTCACCCAGCTTATCTATATACGTGACCAGTCCAAAGAAATTATGGTTTTTTAATGCATATAACAGGTCCTGGTCTTTGTTCAAATCCCTGTAGTACATGGCACTGTTATCGTATCCATAAGCCCCCATGGCTTTTAGCATTCCGTTGCGGCCGATCTTCTGGCGGAACACCAGGTTCTCACTGATACTTACCGGTGCTTTCTCCCATTTGATATTGGAGTTTAGCATTTTATACAGAAGCTTCATATTATTGTAAGAGGTAGAGGTAGAGAATGCAGTTCGCTCCCATTTCTTTGTGGCTGAAAAATGTACCCCGGAGGTATAAGCCATGGAAAATAACTCATCTTTTTTGGGCATCCCGATCGTGTTTAGCAGGAGGACCGATGATAAGGCCTGACCGTACTCGGCCGAATAGCCCCCGGTGCTGAATACGGTGCCACGGAAAAGCATGGGCGAAAACCTGCCCCGTACCGGCACATTGGGCATTTTGGCCGTAAAGGCATCGCTGGCCCCCATTCCATCGATGATGGTGGCGGTTTCGTATCGCTCACCTCCCCGCACCAACAGTCCCCCCTCTTCCCCTGCATTGCTGGTGCCGGGTAGTGAAGAAATGGCGCTGGTAATATCCCCGAAACCTCCCGAGCTGGTGGCCATATCCAGGGTGCTGAGTACAGCCGATTTGCTTTCATCCCCGGCTGCAAAAGTACTTACTGATATAATCACTTCCCCCAGCTCCTTTTCAATTTCCTTGAGAGTGATATCCATGGTGAGGGGAAGCTTATTGAGTTCAATGATTTTCCTCTGACTTTCATAACCCATGAAACTTATGATCAGTATTCTTTCTCCGGTAAGTGGGGTGGTCAGGATAAATTCTCCTGTCATGGCTGATGCACTTGATTTCAAGTACAAATCTCGCACCTGGCAAACTCCTGTGAAAATAATAGTTGCCCGGCGGCTGAAAAGAGTGGATCAGTTACAAATAGCAGGGATGAGTGGCAGTGGAGCCAGGGGCAGGAACAGGAATCCTACCAGTAGCGGGGTCGATTCAGCATTCATTGTAGTCGGTAATTGTTATAAAGTTTTTACGCATTCATAAGCACCGTGTATCGAATCCTGTGCGTTACCAGGATCTCTAGCATCACCGATCACATAAACTGGCAATTTGCCCGTGAGCTCTTTTTCAAGGACATTATAACTTTTCATGCCCGCTGAAACCACAACAACATCTATGTTTTCAAATTGGATTTTCTCTCCATCTCTGGTTGCAAAAACCGTGTTTCCTTCAATTCTTTCTATTGAAGTATGATCACTAAAAATGGTCCCTTTCTCCTTCATTATTTTAAGAGATAAATTCTTAGATATCGACTCCATATCTTCGCCAAAATCGCTAGTTCTTTTAACGATGATAACCTGGTTATCCAATGGGATCAGTGCTGTTGCGATGTCAACCCCGATAAGGCCACCCCCAATGATTAATACTTTTTTATTTCTTGGAAGGTTTTTTTCCAAAAGTATCTCGGCTCCATAGAATTTGTCCAGTCCCGGAATGTTGATTACTGCCGGTGTGGAGCCAGTTGCTATAATGACACCATCATATTTAGATGTTAGATCTGCTGCTGTAGCTTCCTGGAAAATAACGTTTATATCATGATGCAGCATCTCTCCAATTAAATAGGGTGCCAGTGTTGCCATTGATTTTTTATTTGGTGTTAAAGGTGCTAAATTGAACTGACCACCTAATTCTTCACGTTCATAAAGGTCAACTGTATGTCCGCGTTTCTTTAAGATGATCGCAGCCTCCATCCCTGCTAATCCACCACCAACAACTGCAAATGTCTTCTTATGCCTCGCTTTTTTAACAATATCTGATTCCCGGCCAACTTCAGGATTTACCAGGCACTGAAGTCCATTACCCGATTTAACTCCGCCCAGACAACCTTCTGCGCAGGCCATACAAGGTGCTATATTGCCTTCAACCTTTCCAAGGTATTTTCCAGTAAAATCGGGGTCGGCAATTAAAGATCGTCCAATAGCAAGATATGCTGCATTGTGTTTATGAATCAGCGTATTTATATCCTCCTTTGTATTGATCCGGCCCACATAGATAACCGGTATATCAATTTTTTCACGGATAGTATCAGCCAATGCCCATGTTTTTCCTTTTGGAACGAACATGTGCTGAAAAAACCAGGGAGGGGAGGAGCAAACAGAACCAGCAGAGACATGTATGGCTGCCGCCCCACTCGTTTCCATTATACGGGCAAAATGAATCATTTCATCGATATGAAAACCTTCAGGAGTCATTTCATCGCCGCTTATTCGGATAATAACCGGGATATCCACAACACTTATGACAGTCTGAACCAACTCCAGTGGAAATCGGATTCTATTTTCAAAACCTCCGCCATATTCATCTGTACGATGATTGACCTGCGGTGACAAGAATTGCGCCAACAAATATCCATGCCCCAGTTGAAGTTCGATCATATCAAAACCAGCTGAAACTGTCCTCCTGGCTGCATCTGTAAACATCTGAATAACCTTTTCCATCATCTCTCTGTCCATATTTTGAGGGATAGCCCCTCCATTCTCACATGCAACAGCCGTAGATGACCAAAAATAATTTCCCGGTATCTTTGGATTGGCCATTCTTCCCGGATGATTTAAATGGGCAATGGCTTTGGCTCCATGTTGGTGGATGATCTCCGTAAGCCTTAGAATTCCTGCAATTTTATCATCATGATCGATTCCTAATTGGGTAGGCAATTCCCTCAAACCTGCATCCATATATAAAGGTTCCGGGATGATGGCTCCAATATGTCTGTTTCTCCGCTTGTAAAATTGTAAATGTTTCTCGGTTACCAATCCTGTCCCATCACTGTAACCTAGTTTGACGGGAGCCAAAATGAATCTGTTTTTTAACTCTATCATCATAAAAATAATTTTTACAATTTCATGATATAACCAATTAATCCGACTACCAGAGCAACTACCATATTGACAGATTTAACGTACAGAAAGCCTCTTTTTGATTCTGCGAGTAAAGGGAGTGAACCATGCCCATCCTGTGATATTGAACTGGCCAATAGTATACTAAATGGGATCATTCCCTCCATGAATAAAGTGACAAATATTAAATGCGGGCCTGATTCAGGGATGATTCCAATGAGTATTGCTAAAAGAAGCATAATCAGCATATTATCCGTAACCCATGACTGAACATCAATGAAATATAATAAAAAATGAATGACCAGAAGAGTCCCAACAGTCCAGACAAATATTTTCGGCATATGGCGCTTTACAATATGATTCCATAAATGTTCCTTTAGAAAATGTTCAGGGACACTTATCACAATGAAAAGGGAAAATGCGATGGTAAGTATCAGTGTAATCTTAAGCCATAATTCTGCATTTTCTGCAATTATACCTGTAGCGGTGGCAATAATAAGAGATAAAATAAGAATCATTAATGCCACCCGATAACCAGATGGCTTAATGATATTTGTCCAAAATCTATCTCTCCGGAAACATTTACATTGCTCTTCCTCATGTAAAGGGAAATTGCTTTCGGAAAATCTGCTCAAAAATTTTTCGGGAAAAGGGATTCTGTCAGTAACATATCCTGCAATAATACTGATACCAAAAATGACAGCCGTTAAGAACAGTGCTTTTTTAGGAAACATAGCAAACATAACAAAAGCCTCATCACCACTGGTGGCAATCATTGCAGTTACGATTGCTCCAAAAGATATTAACCTGTGCGAGAACAGTGAAACAGCGGTAAAAGCCCCCAGACAACCAGGTATAATACCAAGCAAGGCGGCAACAATGTATTGTTTCCAGTTATTACCCAATAAATGTATAGACCATAAACCCTTTGTTTGAACATTGATGTACTCAATAACCAGCATCATTACAAAAACAAAGCCGGTTATCAAAATGGCCTTTCTGATGACATCGCATGCTTCAGCAATCATTGTTTATTCGGAGGTCTTATACGGATCCCAGATAACCAGAACCAATGCACCCTCTTTAGAATAATAGGGGCCATGTTCTTCATGAGCATTAAAAAGCTGGTACGAACCTTCGTGATAGTTTATGCCTTTATATGTAAAGGAGCCTCTAAGTACAAGGTTTTGTTCCGTTGTTATATGGGAATGCTGTTCCATGTTGAATCCAGCTGGCAATTTTAGCAAAATTGTCTTAGCTCCGTTTTCATCTCTCAAGGTTTTCTTAAATGTACCCTCTGGATAATTGTCCGCTTTCTCCCAATTCAACTGGTCAAATAGATTATTTAAATTTTTCATCATACAATGCTTTTAAATGTTAACCTGCACATGTAAAAATTCAAATCAGGATCTAACTTTAAGGAGATTATTTCTTGTTCCGGACCATTTCTTCCCTGATCATGGTATGACCACATTTGGGACACTTCAGCGTAGTGCATTTTATTCCTCTCCTGTGTGTAACTTTTTCACCACATTTGGTACAAACGCATAATCCACCTGTGCCAAAAGAGCCCCCTTTATTGCGGCCCTGACCGCCGCCCAATCCTAATCCCTGACCCTGACCGTCGCCCGTTCCCGATCCCTGGCCCAGGCCTCTCTCAAAACTTTTTCCTGACTTTTTCATAATTCTTTAGAAAAAAGATACTATTTCTCACTAATGTTGGAAAGCCGATCTTCAAGTGCAGATAACTGGTCTTTGAGAATCCTGATATCATTTTCAACCAATGTTTTTTCGGATACATCAGAAATATTTCCGGGATTGTAACTTCCGTAGCCACCCCTGAACCCCAAACCGGCACCCCGGCCATAACCTGAGCCACCTTGGAATCGCCTTCCATATCCCCCACCCCAATGCGAAAATGAATTCATATAACCAGGATGATCATTGCCTGTGCAATAACCCATCCCTCTTCCTGATTTAGGCCCTTCGCCCGATGGACCCATTCTGTCACCTCTTGGCATAATTACCTCCTTTTTTTAATTATTAAATACAACATTTACCATGACCAAAATTCCCGGCCATATTTATAATTCTTTTAGAATGACATGACGGACATTCTGTAATAGGTTTTTCAAAATTTGTTTTAAACATATGTCCACAATCCCTGCATTGAATAATATTAACCCTGAAATGAATAGCGCCTCCTCCAATGGTAAGGGTCCTCCCCAGAATAATAAAATCAGCGATCTTTTTCCTTGCTTTTTCAATCAATCGAGAAAAAGTAGAACGTGATATTTCCATTTCATCGGCTGCTAATGCATGTGAATAACCCAATTGATCAGCCAGCCGAAAGGCTTCAAATTCATCCAGTGTCAAAATAATCTGTTCCAGATCATGCCCCCTTACTCCAATTGGTTTGAAATCGGTAAACAGAGGCGGTTCATGTACAATTCTATTAAATTGAGGTCGCGACATAAAATATAGTTATTACAAATATAATGCACATATGTGCATAAAACAAATAATTTTACCTAATTTTGAATAATAGCTTGATACCATATAACAAGATATGTTACTAAAAATATACTGCTATGTTGATAGAAGTCTTAAAATCAAAAATACACCGGGCAAAAGTAACTGGCGCTGATTTAAATTATTCAGGCAGTATAACCATAAATGAAGCCTGGATGCACAAAGCCGATTTAGTTGAATTTGAAAAAGTACAGGTATTGAATATCAATAATGGTGAACGGTTTGAAACGTATGTGATAAAGGGAGAAGAGGACAGTTCGGAAATCATTTTAAACGGTGCTGCTGCCAGGAAGGTTCAGGTGGGGGACCTTATCATTATTTTATCATATACGTGGATTGATAAAAATGAATCTGATCGGTATAATCCTACTATTATTATTGCAGATGAAGTACAATGAAAGAATTTGTGGCTTTAAGGTTTTACCCCAATTTATTCCGGGTATCCTCAAATGCGGTTTGAGTCCCAAATACTAAAAGAATATCACCTGTTTCAATTACAATATAGTTTTCAGGCTTTATCTCTAGTTGCTGGTATGTGTTTCTTTTAAGGCCATTCCCCTGTATAACATTGATTCCCTTATCCTTAATTTCCTGATAACGCATTTTATTCAATTCAATAACAATAACTTTTTTACCATGAGCATGCAAGCGGCGTGCTAATAAGACTGCAGTACTGCTACCCCCTATAATAATGGTCTTCTTTCCTTCTGTTAAATGGCCGGGCGAGATCCAGTTGTAGATAATCGGGGAGACAAAACAGGTAATCACTGCCATAATAATAATACTGGCATTTATACCGGGAGTAATAACACCTAACTCAAGTCCAATTGTTGAGGCGGCAATAATCAGGCTTAATCTTGACGAAATCAGAAAGCCACCAGAAATGGCTTTCTTAAAACCAAATAAACGGGACCACAGCAATGAAGGAATTACTTTTATTGCGAAAAGTGCTAGAAGCAGCAATAGCAGGAACCCAATTTCTTTAATAACTGAATGTTTTTCAGCTTGAGAATGATTTTATAGAAAAGAGAGAAAAGAATAAAAAGAACCAGGAAATAAACCAGTTTAAAATGAAAACCGTTTTTTAGTATATAAGCAGTAAAGGTGAATAAAATGATACTCAGGATGTCGGCAACTGCTGCTGCCATAATAATCATCTGGCCAAACCGGCTCCCGGTTTCACCCTTGCCCTTTAGAACGGGCAAAACTATTGCAACCGAAGTGGTAATCAAAATGAGGGAAAAATACCAGATCTTTGGCATCTCGATAATCTGTGCAAGCAATAAAGAGACCAGATACGAGAATAGCACAGCAAGTATAAATTGAGTAATCCCAACCAGTAAAGGATTTTTCAGAAACCGTACCCAGGTCAACTGTCTGCGTGGAAATGAGGCAATAATCTGGTCAACATCTATTGCCAGGCCACTTAAAAACATGAGAAAAAGAAAACCAAAAAGGGCCAAAAAATCGAGAATCAGAAAACTTTCTTCACTGAGATCTTCAAACAAGAATTTTCCGGCCAAAAACCCTAAAATGATCTCAATTATAACAATTTGAAATGAGATGCTTAAAAGCATTAGAAAAATCTTTTGGAATTTTGCTATGCTTATATTTCTCAGGATACAGAGATTTAATCTCCGCTATATATTCACCGCAATGCATTAGACAGATCACCCCGAGGAATTTGATACATACATTTAGCTTCTTTACACGAACGGGATACTTCTATTTCATCAGCGACCAAAATGTGCCAAAAGCTCAATTGAGATCTTGGCTTAATACTTATATTATTACAAATATAATGCACATATGTGCATTATGCAAATGATTCCGCTTAATCTAACACTGCAATAAGAAATTATAGCTGAATGAAAATAAGGACTTCCCATGTGTATTTAAAAAAAAATTAGTTTTATCGGAAAGAATACGCATAGATACAGAGAAACGCCAATATCGAAATACAAGTTATTATGGATTTCTCAGGGAACCATTCATATTCCAATACGACCGGCCTGTCGAAGAGCATTTGTGGCTTTCAAAAAAATAGGCATTATTTACACTATAAGAAATAAACAATGAGTCAAGCTTTTGATCCGAAGAGGAATTACGAAGAAACAAAAAAGGCAATTGCTTATGTCAGCCGAAAAGAGGCAACTCAGGCTGACTATGATAGAATAGGTTTTATGTCCGGACTGGAAGTTCACCAGCAGTTAAAGACATCAAAAAAGCTATTCTGCAATTGTCCTTCTGGTATATACCAGGCCAGTGATAATTATGATGCTGAGATTATACGACATATGCGACCAACCTTAAGTGAGTTAGGCGAATATGATGGAACTGCTTTAATGGAGTTTAAAACAAAAAAGAATATCATTTACAGAATTAATAATGACACAGCCTGTACCTATGATATTGACGACACACCACCATTTCCAATTAACCGTGAAGCACTCGAATATGCGCTTCAAATTTCGATGCTCAGCAAATTAAATATTGTTGGCGAGGTGCATATTACACGTAAACAGTATTTGGATGGAAGTATTCCTGCCGGTTTCCAGCGTACAGCTATTTTGGGTGTTGAAGGTGAAATCCAGCTTAAAAACAAAAAAGTCAGGCTTATTCAGTTAAGTATTGAAGAAGATTCCTGCAGAGAAATTTCTGATATAGGTCACCTGAGAACTTATAAGACTGACAGGCTTGGCATGCCATTGATCGAAACTGTTACATATCCTGACTTTGTAAATCCTGATGAAGTAAAAGAAGGAGCCGATTATATCAGGTTTCTTAACAGAAGTACCGGAAAAGTTGAAACAGGCAAAGGGTCAACCCGGGCAGATACAAATGTGAGCTGCAGAGGTGGAAGTCGTGTCGAAATAAAAGGTGTTTCCAGTACCAAATGGATGCCTGAATTAACTCATATTGAAGCTTTCAGACAATATGCCCTGCTAAACATCAAATCAATTCTTGAAACGAGAAAACTTGATAAAGATAATTGGAAAATTAGTTCGGAAGAAATAGACTTAAATGAAATTAAGTTTACTTACCAGGCAATTAAAGATGCAAAAGAGCAAGGTCATAAATGTATAGCTGTTAACCTCAGAAATTTTGAAGGGATACTTTCTCATTACACTCAGCCAAATCAAATGTTTGCAGATGAAATCATTAACAGGCTGAAGGTTATTGCGTGTCTTGAAAAACCTAACCTTATTCATTCTGAGCAGTTTGACAAAGTTGTTACTGAAAAAAAATTTGAAAAAATAAAAACCGTACTTAGGTCATCAGAAGGTGATGCTCAAATTATTATCTGGGGACCTGAAGAAGATATGCCAACTGCATTGGAAACAATTGAAGAAAGATGTATCATGGCCATGGAAGGTGTTCCGGAAGAAACCCGGAAATCTTTTAAAGATGGGACCACTATTTTCGAAAGAGTATTACCGGGTGCTGACAGGATGTATCCTGATACCGACTCTGCACCTATTCCATTAACAGAAGAATACATTGCAAGCATTAGCGAAACACTTCCTGTAGATATTTGTGATCGTTACGAGCAATTAGCAGCCTGGGGTATTCCTGAAGATGCTAAAGAATATATTCTGAAGAAAAATTTAGTTCCACTCATTGAGCTTATTGAACGAGAACTTGGCATTTCTCCAAAATGGACCGGCATTTTTCTGGCTCACAGGCTATGTAATGTTGAACATAAATCTAAATTTTCAAAAGAGTTTAAATATTCAATGGTATTTGCCATGTTTCGCTATTTGAAAGACAATAATCTGGATCTTGAATTAGCAAAGAAGATGCTCTGGGAACTCTACCGGCATCCAAAAATGGATTTTGATTCCATATTGACAACATTCAAATTCAAAAGAATTCCAAAAGAAGAAATTGAAGCCAGAATTGCATTTCTGAGAGAGAAATATAAAGAAATAGCTACTTCAAGCGATCCGGGTGCAGAAACCAAGTGGATGATGGGTGAATTGCGGAGAATAGCAGTTGGTAATATCAATTTGTCTGATTTAAAATTAATATAATGTCAAACGATATTTTTCAAGGTTATAAAGGAAAAGCACTGGAACTTCTTATGAAATACAAAGTGCGTGTTTGGGGCAAATGTGAAGTTGAAACCACGCGAGGAAAATTTGAAGGAACGGTTCTTCCAAGAGCGGAAAACGATGATGACCTTCATATAGTAATTAAAATCATTACAGGTTATAATATTGGTGTTGATGTAGAAACTATTTTAAGCATGGAAGAAGTTGACTACAAAAAAGCCAACTATAAAATTCCGGAAAAAGAATTTCCATATACAGATGGGTTGCCCCATGTTAAACTTTTTGGAACAGGAGGCACGATTGCCTCTCGTCTTGATTATAGAACCGGAGCTGTAATTCCTGCTTTCTCACCAGGTGAAC
>JAOZQY010000264.1 GCA_029931975.1 Bacteroidales bacterium
TCAACTTCAGAGTTGCTATCTTTTGCTTCTCTCACCCAAAAATGTGGGATATAGGCTGATTCTTCGTGAATTGAGATGAATTCCTGACAAACCAGGTGATAAACAATTTTACCTCTGTAAAAATCATTCAAATCTCTCACGGTTATCAAATCTCCTTGTAACAACAAAATACTATTCAACAATCCGGTATCAAGAAATTGCAAGCGAGGTCGTTTCTTCAGGTTCGGTCTAATTGGAGGAGACACAGCGGTTGTTGGATACACCAATTGTACAATGCGAGCCAAACTCAGTGAGCGAAATGCTTCTCCAACCTCACGTGAACGATAATTTGATTCGCCAAAATGTTCAAATTTAATCCGGTCTATTTCGTTAGGGGAACTATCAATAATGTGTTGTATAACTTTCCGATCAGAGTCATTTCGAGCATACTTTCCTGCATCGTCCTTATATGCCTGCCACAATCTGTTATAAATTCCGGACAATCTCGCTATGTTCTTATCCTTAACATATTGACTAACTGCCTCAGGCATCCCGCCCACAATGCCATATTCGTGAAACAAATCAAGCAATATTTTATGGGCATAATCAGGAGCAGGAATAGTTTTCAATGCCTCTTCAGCTCCAGCGTGATTAAGTGCTCCAAGGTACTCTTCAAAATTTAAAGGGTGCAAATAGAGATATTCGATTCTGCCAACAGGAAAACTCGGCACTTTTCTAAATGCAAACTCCAATAAGGAACCAGCTGCAATTACGTAGAGTTCAGGTTTCTCTTCATAGAAATAACGAAGTAGCTGTATGGCCTTGGGCGACTCCTGAATTTCATCAATAAAGAGTAGCATTGGCCTATTATCGGGAATAACGTTTTTAAGAATGTAAGCAGCATTCAGTATTTTATTGATATCATCTGTTGAAAATAAATTGATATCTGATTCTCTTTCTAAGTTAAGCTCTAGATAATTGTCGAATTCTTTAGAGAACTCTCTTACCAATGTAGTTTTACCAACTTGTCTTGCTCCACGCACAAGTAAAGGTTTCCTATTGCCAGAATCTTTCCATTCTAAAAGCTTGTAATATGCTTTCCGATTTATATTCACTTTAGTTCAATTTGTAATATAACGGATGTAAATATATGCATTTTTTGTAATAGAAAGGAGGTATATTGGAGCGATCATTGTAATAAAGAGGGGGTAATGTGTTATCTTTATATCCAGTTTCAATAAATACTCAAGTCTAATTTTATAGTTGGTTAATGATTAATTGAGCTGATCGGCCAACTACTAATCCAAACGTGTTGCCCTGACTACAGCACAGCGTAACTCCCGCTTATCTTCATCTTCAGCGGCATATTTAACGCTCACAAAATCACCTGCCTTAAGCTCTGTAAGCGAGACGTAGTCTCCATTGAGTATCAGCAGTGCGCCCTCCATATCGAACAGGTAGGGTGCTGGTGTTTTGTCCTTCCCGACCCATTTCTCAACCGTGGAAAAATTGTTCTCGGCCAATTCAGCAAGCTCAACCTGGTCCCCACCCTCTTTAATATAGCTGTATCCTTTCATCTCACCAGGGTCTGCTGTAGTCCGCATTACACTCAAAGTATTTTCCTCGATGTTTACTTTCATAATCTTTCCATACAAATACATATCACCAGTAAAAACTGCAGGAGGTAACTCTTCGCGAATCTCATCGCTAGGTATTAGGCGGATCTTTTTCGCAAGCCAGCTTCCATCGGTCATTTTCCATATTTCGGGACCAATTACAATACTGCCTACTTTCAGTTTATCAAAATCAATGGGAACATTCCGGCAGGTGATTTTAGTTTCAGGGGGAACTTCAATGGTAAATGATTGTAAGGGATTAAACTGCTGGAAACCATCCGGAGCCCTGCCAATCACAGAGAATGTTGATGTTCGGGCCTTCACGGTAATTATCCGGTTTTGACGGTCAATATCTGTGATTGGTCCGTTCATCATATACATACTTTTTATCTCCGGTGACCGCAATTCCGAAACCTCATCTTCAGGCGTTTTAAGCTGTTCATGATCAGGATCATACTTTCCCTGGTTTTCCAAAAGCTTATGTATCTCTTTTTCAACCGCATTCCCCCAGGCAATCTCTTCGGAGCGACCTGGAGGCCTGTTTTCAAACCAGTAGCCCCAGCCATAGGTACTGTGCCAGGCGATGGTGCCGTCAATATCAATGAGCACCGTCTCTCCTGCACCTCCATGTGATTTGAAGTAGTTGGCTGTCTGCTCTGAATCCTGATCAAGTACGCAGGGTAGCGTCAACTGCGGATAGGTCATATAAACCTTTTTTGCTGTACGTGCCCGCTCTTCATGATTTGCTTCATGGCCCGGCAATTCAATTCCGGCATAAGGTTTATAATAATTGTAGGTGGCTTTACTGCGGATTAAAAAATCCCAGATCGAAATATTCACCCAGATGACTTCCACACGACCCTGGTAGGCCCTGTAGATAGCTTCTGCTTCCATCACAGCATTTCCCCAAAAGGTATCCATTGAGGACGCAATAAAAAGAAGTACCGGCTTTTTACCACGAAAATCGGAAATCCGCACATATCTGTCATCTCCGGGAACAGATTGTGGAAATATCCCTTC
>JAOZQY010000265.1 GCA_029931975.1 Bacteroidales bacterium
TGGCTATATGTGTTATTACCGGGAAGACTTCTTGCTTTTATGTTCTGCGTGAATGCTGATGAAGTTACCCAATAGCATTATTAAAGCTCCAATGAATACAAAGAAATCGATCATTTCATTATAAAGATGATATCATCATGTTAAATGTCCGTTTTTTGACAGAATTGGCTGGACCAAATCCTTGATAGGGCATGTGAACAAACATTGATAATTTTTTTTGATTTTCAACAAGAAAAGTGATCCGGTCAAGCTGGTTATTTGTTAAACAGTAAGGGATAAAAATAAAAAATATCTGTAAATTCCTTTCAAATCCTGGCTTTTTTTATCCCTTGACTTTTCTTTGATTATTTATTAGTCACTGGCTGAGCTTTAGCAACTGATTGTGCTGTTATGGCGTGATATAACTATGTTTCAAGTAGTTAGGCATACATTTAAACGAACGTCCAGGCAAATGAACGTCCAGGCAAATGAACGTCCCAGGATAAAGATTCAACGGTAAACAATGATGAACCTGTGAAAAGTCAGATTTTGACATTTTTTCAGCCGTAATATGCTGAAATTATTAATAGCTATTTTGTCATTTTCGATTTTTTTACGGGGCCATCAAGGAATATCTCAGTAAACCAGGAGGAACAGGATCTATGAAGTTGGACAAATACGCTATTATTATTATTCTTTTTATTTTACTCATTGTTCCGGCCACGGGAATGGCCAAAGACAACGCAGATAAGAATACCCATAATGAAGTGGCCCAGGAGCATTCAGGAGCTGATGCCGTGGAAGGGCATGACACTGACGGTCACGGCGCCCATGGCCATGTGAACCTGGGAGAGATCCTGCCCCTGTACAGCGTTATCCCTTTTGCAGGGATGCTATTGTCCATTGCCCTTATGCCCCTGGTGGCAGGTACTTTCTGGCACCACCATTTTGGAAAAGTATCTGCTTTCTGGGCCGCAAGCCTTGCCATTCCTTTTGTTGCAGTCTTTAAAGGGGTTGCTGTCTATGAAATTCTCCACATTCTTCTGGCGGATTATGTACCTTTTATTATTTTATTGTGGGCACTTTTTACGGTTTCCGGCGGGATACTGCTCCGGGGGACCTTGCGTGGAACACCCATGGTGAACACCATCATCATCCTTATTGGTACAATTCTGGCTTCATGGATGGGAACGACTGGTGCTGCAATGCTTTTGATACGTCCGTTTCTCCGGGCCAATGACTATAGAAAGAACAGGACCTTTATGGTTGTGTTCTTTATTTTCCTTGTGGCAAATATCGGTGGAGCCTTGACCCCTCTGGGAGATCCGCCTTTGTTCCTGGGTTTTCTCCACGGTGTTAGCTTTTTCTGGACTTTTAAGATCCTTCCCCATATGCTGCTTACCTCTGGTATTCTTCTTGTTATCTATTTTTTTCTGGATTCCTATTATTTTAAAAAAGAAGGTGCTGTAGTTCCCGATGACGGAGAGAAAAAACCCCTCAGCCTGGCAGGTATCCATAATTTTATTTTTCTTGGAGGAATTGTGTCGGCAGTTCTCATGAGCGGTATTGTCGACCTTGGAGAGGTTTCCACCCTTGGAGTTCACAGGGCAGTACAGGACTGGCTCAGGGATATCATTCTCATTATTCTGGGAGGCTTGTCCCTCTGGACAACGGCTCGGACCCTGAGGGAAGAAAATGAATTTTCCTGGTTTCCCATCATTGAGGTGGCCTATTTATTTATTGGTATCTTTATTACCATGATTCCCTGCCTGCTGCTGCTCAAGGCAGGTCCCAACGGGGCTTTTGCATTTTTAATTAATGCGGTTAAGGAGCCCTTCCACTATTTCTGGGTAACAGGAATGCTTTCATCTTTTCTGGACAATGCCCCAACTTACCTGACATTTTTTAATACTGCCCTTGGCAGCTTCTACGCCGGCATGACAGAGGCTCAGGCAGTGCCCCTGCTCATGACCGATAAAGCCATTTATCTCCAGGCCATATCCACTGGAGCCGTGTTTTTCGGGGCCTGCAGCTATATTGGTAATGCTCCAAATTTTATGGTCAGGTCCATTGCTGCAGAATCAGGAACGGAAATGCCCAGCTTTTTTGGATACATTCTTAAATATTCCCTTATTTATTTAATTCCAACTTTTATTGTTGTAACCTTTATTTTCTATTAATATAATATGGGTATGGAGCAATAAAAAAGGAGCAACCATGAATTTTAATCTCAAAGGACTGAAAATAGCTATTATCGGTGGCAGTGACCCATGCTCTGAAATATTGGATATATTAACCGGTCCAGAATTAAAAGAATTGGAGATGAAGGTTCTTTTGGTGGCAGACACCCTTTTACACCTAAAGGGGATAACTCATGCCAAAAAACTTGGCATTCCTACAACCACGGACTATGGGGACGTCTGCCGCCTAGAAGGTATTGACCTGATCCTTAAGTTGAAAAATGATGAGGTCCTGGGCTGTATTCTGGAAAAAGTGAACACAGAACGGGTGAGCATAATTGATCTGGACGATTACCAGGCATTGTCTTTTATCAGTTTTTTGAGAACAGAGGAAGAAAAGATCAGTATAAAGAAAAAAATTTATGCTAATGAAATTCATAAGGAAAAAATTATAGC
>JAOZQY010000266.1:0-539 GCA_029931975.1 Bacteroidales bacterium
TAGATGGTTCTCTACCAGGCAATAGCACTTTCTGGGTTGATGCCCTGTCAGGAGGTTCATCTGTTGCATCGGCAAGCGTTGCATTTTCTGACACTGCATATCATGCCTTGTCAGTAAACTTCGCCACAGGGTTTGACACGGTCCATATCTATGATGGTGCAGGCGTCGGTGGTATTGGAGAATTCTTCCGCATCGACAATTTTAATTTTACTGAATATGATCCAGGAGGAGGCCCAGGGCCTGGTGTCATTCCCGAGCCCGGTACTCTGCTTCTTTTTGGAACCGGTCTGATGGGTTTTGCCGCCATTGGCAGGAGACGGAAAAAAGAATAATTTTTCAGAATTTCAGCGGGAAATGAATATTCTGGTCTTACAATGCTGTCATCCCCTGCTCTGGTAAACAGCAGCAGGGGATGTCGCAATTTCAAGTCTCAGGTTCAAGTCTCAGGTTCAAGTCTCAGGTTCAAGTCTCAGGTTCAAGTCTCAGGGCCAGAATAAATTTATACAATTTCAATAAGTCAGAAAAAAAAGTACCGGAGC
>JAOZQY010000266.1:549-2598 GCA_029931975.1 Bacteroidales bacterium
CGGAGCAAAGGAGGTGGTAGGGTTTTGAGTAAATAAATCGGCGATAGGGATATCATCAATCGCCTTCAGGGGAATTTCAATAAATAATAATATAATTTCGGGGGAATTTTATATGAAAACAAAAAATTTTTTACTAAAAACACTGTTATACTGGTGGTTTTTTCTGCTGGTTGGATTTGCCAGCTATGCCGGTGCAGCATTTGGCGGTGCAGCGGTTGAGGTATGGGTGCAGCCCAATGGGGCAGACATTCAGACAGCTTATGTCCTTGCCGGCGAAAACAGGACTTATTTTGGAAGGGCAGAGGGCGGAGGCGGATCCTATGAGGCCATGTGGGAGTTCAGCGATGGGACACCTGCCACTGCCTGGATGGCTGTGGGAGATCCCAATGACATTAATATTACCCATACCTTTGCCACTGCCGGCCTTAACTGGGCCAGGCTGTCTGTAAGGGATGCGGCAAATAATTCAGACCAGGACATGGCAACCATCCAGGTCCAGACCCTGGCCGGAGATTCCACGAACCGCCAGAAAAACTCTGCCATTGATCGGGGCTTGAGAAAACACTACCTGGACCAGGTTCGTACAGCAGAAGGAAGCTATTGGGGATCCAGTAGAGTAGGGGAAACCAGCATGGCCATGATCGCCTTTGAAAACCACGGCCACAACCTGGAAGCTCTGCCCTCGGACATCTATCTGAAAACCGTCCAGGAAGGGATCAGATATCTTCTTAACCGTGCTGAAATCGTGGATATTTCTGTTCAGCATTGCATAGGAGATCCTGAAGGGGTTCCAGGAGACCCGGATTTTGATGACGGGGATCTGGACAATGACGGCATGGGAATTGCGTTTTATTGGTGGGATGAAGGCTATGAGTCCCCCCTTGCCATGCTGGCCATTGTCAACTCCTGCGGGAAAGCCACAGCCCAGGCCCTTACTGCCACTGAAGGGCCCCTTGCCGGCATGAGTTTTTTCGACATCATGGTGGATGCCAAGGATTTCCTGGCCTATGCCCAGACCGATTTTGAAGGCATTGGCAGCGGTGGCGAGGGCGAGGAAGAAAATCCCTGTGCTCCCACCAATACGGAATGGGCCTATGGCACAACAAGCGATCCAGACCTGTTTGGTAAGATTTATTTGCCCTGGCTTGATTTCCACGGCGGATGGGGTACAAAAGTCACCATTGGTGCGCCCATTGTTTTGCATTTGATTGCCGAAGATATATATATAGACATCACATTTACCTCCTGGAGCTGCTGTGGTAATGGCGGGTTTTCCTATGAAAGGGCAACTGATACATCTTCCTGGGCCGGCCCCGGCGGTCAGACTGTATGGACCGGCGCTCCTATGCTATTTGTTAAACCTGATGGTGCAGACTGGCTTGATCCTGTGAACCAGGATACAATAGTGCCTGGCACCACCATTACCCGGCAGGACTATGAAGGCATCTTCAACATAGATGCCGGATCAAGTTTTTATGATAATCCCTGTGAAATCGGTACAGGCGAAGGGTGCATCATGGCTGGCTGGCGGTATACAAGGAATGATGACTCCATTGACAATTCAGTGGCTCAATGGCCCACCCTGGCCCTGGAGGAGGCAAAAACACGCTGGGATATTGATGTTAATCCCCAGGTGGTTGAATTGTTCAAGGGCTGGCTTGCGTACTCCCAGGATGGGAGCGGCGGCTTTGGATATGATACCCCTGGAAGCTGGGTCAACTTCCCCAAAACAGGGGCAGGCCTTGCCATGCTGAAATGGGCCGGGTTTACCAGTGCAGATGCCAATGTTCAGGCTGCTCTTGCCTATCTGGATGCCCACTGGCTAGATACATGTAATGATGGCAACCTGGGAAGCTTTTACGGCATGTATGCCTTTTACAAGGGTATGAAGTTTCTGGGTCTTGGTACCACCCCGGCTGGTGTGGTCTGGGAAGATATTTATATAGATTATCTGATTGCCAATCAGAATGCAGATGGTTCCTGGAACAGTTGCGGTGGATGGATTCCCAACCCCATGAACACAGGCACAGCCCTTGCCATGCTGGCACC
>JAOZQY010000267.1 GCA_029931975.1 Bacteroidales bacterium
GGACAATCGGTAAAGAGATGTGAGATGGAAATATAGTATTTCGATATATTTGCACCATCGGTGGTATAACTGTTTTAATGGTAAAATGATCTTTATCTGCTCCGGCAATGGCAATCCGGATGGAATGTCCCTGGCGGAAAAGATAAGAGGTAGGCAGCAAATCAAAAACAAGCTCTGTCACTTCACCAGTTTTAAGAGGCTGAGCATCGTCCCTCTTAAATGTACGGTGGCGTACGTCCCGATTACAGGACGGACGCTCAGTCAGCTTGTGATGTATTGCCCGCAGCTGCCCCTCGGTTACATAAGTTACGCGGCCATCGGGTTCAACATCTTCCAGATATACTATAAAATCACCATCATTGGCTGTTGAGGAAATGTATAAAGTTAACAATGGATGGCCGGTAACCTCCATAGCTTCAACCAGTGGCCCTGAATTGTATGTCAGCAGCTTTTGATCTTCATGTCTGCGGTCGGGATAAGCAACCGGCCGACCATCCATAAGGCAGTTCCAGCGGGAAGAGGCTCCCGTACCGGCAGTATAATCTACGAAATACTTGTCAAAACCATCACCAACTTGAGGTTTTTCCCGATGCAGTATATTTCCATCTTCAAAATAGAACGGGGTTATTTCTGCTTCAGGCGGCCATGTTTTGCATGATTTCCATTTCTCTTCTCCCAGTGTAAAATAATGTACAGGGTCATCGCTCTCGATACCTGTTTCGAGATCTTTCAGGTGATAATCAAAAAACCGGATCTGTTCAGCAACGTGGTCAAAGGCAGTTTTACACTGTCCCAAAGAACCCGAATGCCGTCGCCCTCCATGATTCCAAGGACCGATGATTAAGCGGTTATCCTTATTTGATAAAGAAAGATGACGATTGATTGCAGACCGCTGATAGGCACCATCAAACCAGCCGCTATAACTGTAGACAGCAGTTCCCGACTTGTTGATATTCCCTACATAAGAACAGGGGCTGAAAATATCTACACCCATTTCAGGATCATGATAGAATTTGTCATCACTATACTGTGTTGACAGAGTCGTCTCGTGAGGATCCCAGTTATGAGAGTGCGATTCGACAGCGTTACCCAACTGCACACTATTTTTATCTTCATCAACAGGTTTAACCCCCAGAACCATCAACTTCTGCCACCAGGGTATGGGTAATTCCCCTACGGCATTGCGATCCATGGCACTGTTTCCCTGAGCCCAGACTCTGGTAAACCACGAAGAATGTATTCCTCCAGGGTAAGAAACATCGCCATAAGCATCGAATAGAGAAAATCGAGGCATAATTGCTTTAAGGGCGGGGTGCCCTGCTGCAGCCAGCAATTCTGCAGTGGTTCCATCATAAGATGTCCCCAATGCTCCCACATTACCATTTGACCAGGGCTGTTCGATAATCCAGTCCACCACCTCGACTAAGTCGTGTATTTCCTCCGGCGACCATGGACAGGGTCGATAGCCGAAAGATGCACCGGATCCCCGTGTATCGACAACAACAAAACCGTATCCATTGGCCAAATAGCATCGTTCTATTTCGTCGATACTGCCGGAAAAATAATTAAAAGGCCAGCGCATTTTAAAAGCCCGAAAATAGCGTGTAGCTCGCAATATCACCGGAATCCGGGCCTTTTCAGGTAGCTGCTTAGGCAGATAAAGATCCAGCGCAATCTCTATACCGTCCTCCATTGTCAGATAAAAAGAACGCAGGTCCATTTTCCGTCGGGGTAAAGCCGGTTTGAGTAGATAGGTCTGCCAGTTAACATCAACACCATGTATCATAAAATATTCTCCTATCGAGTGCTATTTTGTATCAATATATGCGTCAAACAAAATCAAATTACCTGTTAGCGAGAAAGAGGAATCTTTAATTCTATTATTTAGAGCGCTATATTCTGTGGGTGTATAGAATGGAATAATAATGGCATTTTCAACAATATAGCTCTGAGCTTTGTAAGCGGCTTTCCGATTGGTTTCGGCATTGGCAGTATAGACCATTTCTTCCAGTATTCTATCCAGTTCAGGATCGTTTACCTGACTTCTGTTTGTTGTGCCCAGCATGCTGGAGTGAAACAAACCAAACATTAAGCTGGAGTCGGGCCAGTCCCAACCATCCAGGTATAAAGAGTAATGACCCGACATGGTTTCATTACTTAATGTATTAATACTCTTTGTTTCAACTTTGATATCAACTCCCATCGTTTTAAACTGTTCTTTAAGAATTGATGCAAGCTTCAGCAATTCTTCAGCTGCTGAAGAGACCAAAAGAATCAACTGGAGAGGATGACCATCTTTCTCCAATACACCAGCATTATTATAAGTATAACCAGCGTTCTCCAGGAGCATCCCGGCCTTAGTCAGATTATGTTTGTATCCGATTTCCTTAATTTCAGGCCAGTACCCACTCACTGTGGATGAAATCGGTCCCTGCTGGATCGGGGCATGACCAAGTGTCATGATCTGAGTGATGACTTTCCTGTCTTCAATATGATTAAAGGCTTTTCACGGTAGTGTCAAGTATGTTGTGTAAATTTTTCAAGAACAGGCAAATTATTTCTGCCGAGTGGTGCGGATCTCCAGTTT
>JAOZQY010000268.1 GCA_029931975.1 Bacteroidales bacterium
CAAACCACTCGATTTCAAGTTTTGGTATAACGAAAAAGAAGAACTAATTACTCCAATTATTGGGAAAGTATTCAAAGCCGATGGTTGGTCTCCGATACTTACCTCGGGACTTACCTCTTGGGAAAGCAGAGATAATGGAACATACCTTGCTGTAGCCGAAAAAAAATCAGGGAAAGGAAAATACATAATCTGTCAGTTGCAATTAAATGACAGAACAAATACAAACCCGGCAGCAAAAAAATTCGCATACAAATTAGTTGGAATTAATTAATTCAATTATCATGAAGTATTTTTTAAGTGTATTTTTTCTGATAACAACATTTTACCTTTATGCCCAGGAAACCTCAATTTATGTTTCTCCGAATGGCAACGATAACTATAAAGGCACAAAAAAAAGGCCGGTTGCAAGTCTGGAAGAGGCCCAATATTTAGTTCGTAAGATAAAAAGGCAACGCCGGTCTAACGATACCATTACCGTTTTTTTACGTGAAGGTATTTACCGGGTAAAACAAAGTATTGTTTTTAGAACTGCTATTGCCGGAACAGAAGAGTGTCCCGTGGTATTTCGAAGTTACGAAGAAGAAAAAGTGGTTATTTCAGGTGCTACACCCATTAAAAATTATAAGCAGCTTTCCAAAAACCATCCATTATATAAAAACGATCCTGAAACAGGGAGTAAAATTATTGAGATTGATTTACTGGAAGCAGGCCTTAATGAATTCAATCAAATTCGTTTGTCAGGATTTAACGGTATTGAGAAACTGAGGCCTTATACATTGAGAGAACTTTACTTTGATGGTAAACCTATGCCTCTTTCCAGATGGCCAAACAAAGGATTTTCTGAATTTACAGATGTTATATCAGATCCTGCCAGTACAATGAATAGAAAAGGAATTGTCTATAAAGATTCATGTATATCAACATGGGAAGGAGAACCCAATATTCTTTTACATGGGTACTGGAAACATTTATGGGCAGATGCTTATGAACATATTTATAAAATTGATACAAAAAAACAGATAATCTGGCTAAGTCCACCTTATAATTATTATGGTTTTGAGGAAAACCATCCGTTTGCTGCATACAATGTAATTGCAGAAATTGATCAGCCAGGCGAATGGGCTTATGATTATCGAAACAAAAGAATCTATTTCTATCCTCCGGTAGATATGGAAAACGCTTCATTGGAGCTTTCGACCTGTGAAACACCGCTGATTGTTTTAAACAATACACAGTGGCTTACATTTAAGGATATTTGTTTTGAGATGAGCGCATCTGAAGGGATTCAGATATCTAACAGCAACCATATAAATATTGAAAATTGCGAGATACATGCCTGTGCCCGCAGTGGGATAATCATGGATGGGGGCAATAACAATACAATTTCTTCTTGTGAAATATACGACATGGGCAGGGGGGCGATAAAAGTTTCAGGAGGGAACAGGGAAACTCTCGAGAAATCAGGGTTTATCATTGATAATTGTCATATTCATCATTTGTCGCGTATCGATCACACCTATACACCTGGTATTTATGTTGATGGAGTTGGTACAACTATTTCTCACTGTGAGATCCATGATGTTCCCAGCAGTGCCATGCGTATCAATGGGAATGATCATACTGTCGAATACAATGAAATGTATCATGTAGTTACAGAATCTGATGATCAGGGGGCAATTGATATGTGGGGAGATCCAACCTACAGGGGCAATGTATTTAGGTATAACTACATTCATGATGTAGGACCCTATGGCAATGATGAAGTAAATGCATATTGGGGTCGGGCAGCAATCAGGTTCGATGATGTTATCTCTGGTAACCATGTTTATGGAAATATTTTCAGGAACTGTTCAGAAGGGATTTTTGGAGCCATACAAATTCATGGAGGCAAAGACAATTTGATCCAGAATAATCTTTTCTATCAATGTTCAGCAGGTATATCATTTGGTCCCTGGAGCTATGAACGCTGGATGAAATGGATGAAAGACAAAGGTATACTTGATTTTTCTGAAAGAAACAAAAATTTATACATAGCACATTATCCTGAACTAATCAAATTTAATGAAGATTTAAATAAGAATACAATTGTTCAGAATATTTTTTTGGAATGTGGAGAAACAACTTTACGCCAAGAGAAAATAACCATATTTAATGACAATATTGAAATCGATGAAAGTCCTGAGATTATCGATTTAAAGAAGAATAATTACTCATTGGAGAACCTCCCTGAAGATATTAAGACGATTAGTTTTGAGCCAATCCCTTTTGAAAAGATAGGTTTAAAATCTAATTAAACAGGATTGCGAAGTGGCACTAACCAAGTCGATGGATATCTGGAACTTTTATAAAAAGAGGTGCAAAGGAATGAAGAAATAAAAATTAACATGAATTCAAGAGAAAGAGTACTAAGTGCAATTGCACACAAAGAGTCCGATAAAGTACCTGTTGATATGGGTAGCAATCCCAGTTCAGGGATTTCGGCCGTAGCTTATTCAAATTTATTAAAGTACATAAAAAAAGATCATTTGCGTGTGCAAATATATGATGTGGTGCAACAACTTGCCCAGCCTCACGATGAAATAATTG
>JAOZQY010000044.1:0-26749 GCA_029931975.1 Bacteroidales bacterium
ACTGAAGTTCGAGGAAATTGAAAACTCTAATGTAACTTATATTTTGGGAAAAGGGAGTGGTCTAGATCAGGAGGAATTACCTACTTATGACCAAAAAACATCATAATTATATTTTGAAAATCAATGGTATATGATTTTGAATAGTTCTAGGTTTGATTGAAAAAACCATATTTTGGATCAAATGCGACAGAACCTTAGAAGGTTCATTATATGAAAATCCCGTCAAGAAATACCAGAACCTAGCGTAAACCTAGCACAAAACAAAAAACACCTACACGAAAAAATGTGTAAGTGTTTGATTGTCTTTGTAGCGAGAGGGAGAATTGAACTCCCGACCTCATGATTATGAATCATGCGCTCTAACCATCTGAGCTACCTCGCCATCTTCTCTTTAGAACATGAAAATGCACGGTGGCACTTTCGGGGTGCAAATATATAATTTTTTGGGATTACGGCAAAGGGATTTGAACCATGTGTGAATCCTGGTGTTTTTGTATATTACAGAAGCATGTATTAGAGTGCGTAAATTATGAATGGTGGGTTTAATGAAATGAGTGGGTTTTTACAGCTGATCATCTACCTGGGTGCTTTTGTGATTGTGGCTGCAGCCGCGGCAAAGGTGGCTGGGGTGTTTCAGAGACTGAAGCTTCCACTGATTACCGGGTTTCTGGTAATTGGTCTGGTTTCAGGTCCCGAGGTGCTTGGCCTTATTGAGAAGGAGGCACTATCGGATCTTGTCTTTCTGAATGATATTGCCCTGGCGTTTATCGCTTTTGCAGTGGGGTCGGAGCTCTACCTTAAGGAGTTGAGGA
Source organism: Bacteroidales bacterium (assembly GCA_029931975.1). Lineage (GTDB taxonomy): Bacteria > Bacteroidota > Bacteroidia > Bacteroidales. The sequence goes on from JAOZQY010000044.1 coordinate 813, forward strand.
GCAGGATGAAGAGCATCATTTATATGGTCATTTCCCAGGTGATAGTCACCTTTATACTGGTCAGCCTATCCATGTTTCTATTGCTGGATATAATTCCCTTTGCCGGGGATATGAAACTGGCAGCCAGGATCTCCATTGCCATGCTGGCCGGGACCATTGCCATTGCACGCTCTCCCGCATCGGCCATCGCCATTATCAACGAATTACGCGCCAGGGGTCCCTTTACCCAAACTGCCATTGGTGTAACCGTAGTTAAGGATTTTGGCGTTATCATCTTTTTCGCCATTATTTTCACTCTTTCGAAATCCCTTATCCAGGAGACTGAATTCAGACCTATTTACATTGTCCAGGTACTGGTTGAACTTATTGCCGCATTCGGAATGGGCTTCCTGGTCTGGCTCATGCTCAGGGCAGTTCTCTCCTTAAAAGGGATGACTTGGGTGAAAAAGGGACTTGTGCTGCTAACAGGTTTCCTGGTCTATCTATTTACCAGTATTATGGGCGATCACTCCAGCATGTACCTGGGACTGGAGCTTCATGTTGAACCGCTGCTGATTTGTATTATCGGTAGTTTTTTGGTGACCAACTATTCGGTTTACCGAAATGATTTTACCAGGATTGTCAAGGAGTTGGGTCCATATGTATATATCATTTTCTTCACCCTTACCGGCGCCATGATCTCATTGGAGGTTCTGGCTGCTATGTGGTTTATCACCCTGATCTTTTTTGGAGTACGTATTGTTTCACTGATACTGGCCGGTTACAGTGGAAGTATACTGGCAGGAGATCCTCCTCTTTTCAGGAGAGTGTCCTGGATGCCCTATGTCACACAGGCCGGGGTTGGAGTGGGATTGTCTACCATAATTGCTACCGAGTACACCGGATGGGGAGCTGAGTTTGCTACCATCATGATTTCGGTTATTGTGTTGAACCAGATTGTTGGGCCACCTCTCTTTAAATGGGCGCTGCACCTGGTTGGTGAGTCACATGTGAAGTCCGACGGCAGCTTTGAAGTAGAGCGAAAAGTGCTGATTTTTGGCTGGGAGAATCAATCCCTTGCACTGGCCAATCAATTAAGCAAGCAGAACTGGCAGGTTGAATTTGTGGTACAGGATCCTACGGTAGAAGCCCTGGGGAATGCTAAATTCAAGGTTCATGAATTCATGGGTTCGGACCATCTTGCCCTGAGAAAGTTCAGTGCTGAGAATGCCGATACCTTGGTTTGTCTCCTTTCGGACGAATTAAACTTTGCCATCTGCGAAACTGCCTACGAGCATTTTGGAACAAAACATTTGATTGTAAGACTGAATGAGCGGGAATTCTATAAAAGATTTCAGCGGATCGGGGCGATGGTGATGGATCCTGCCACTGCCATGGTCTCTCTGATGGAGCATTTTGTCCGATCGCCCATCGCCACCTCACTGCTGCTGGGTATGGATGACGGTCAGGATACCATTGATATAGAACTGAGGAATTCCGATTTTCATGGACTTACCCTGCGGGATCTTCGTCTGCCTTCCGATGTGATTATTCTTTCCGTGACCCGGGGCGATCACCCCATTATTTCGCATGGCTATACCCGCCTGCGACTGGGCGATATTGTAACCATGGTGGGCTCCAATGCGAGTCTGGATAAGGTTCGCCTCAGTTTACAAGGATACTAAATGATGAAACAGTTTCTCTTGTTTTTGATGGGTCATCTCGGCTTATAAAACTATTTTTGAATGAGAAACTCATAGGAAGCTATCAGCGAGATAAGGGCTCAATGGAATTTCGCGAGTTGAATTGTTTAAATCGAACTAATGGGAAGAGTAGTAAAGAAAATTGCAGAAGGCAGGGTATTGGTATCAGATGGTGCCTGGGGAACCTTTCTTCATCAGAAAGGATTAAAGGCAGAAGAGTGTCCGGAATCGTGGAACCTCTCAAGAGTTGAGGATGTACTGGATATTGCGCAAAGTTATGTGGATGCAGGCGCAGATCTGATTCTTACCAACAGCTTTGGGGCCAGTCCATTGAAACTGGAGGGCTACGGACTGGAAGAGCAGACCTATGCCTTGAACAAAAGTGCCGCGGAGATATCAAAAAAGGCAGCCGGGAATCGTGCACTTGTGTTGGGTTCCATGGGACCCACAGGAAAGATGGTGATGATGGGTGAGGTGCCGCCGCAGGAGGTATATAAGGGCTATATGGAGCAGGCCAGGGGCTTGGCCGATGGAGGAGCTGATGGAATTGTTATTGAGACCATGAGTGATTCCGAGGAGGCAAGAATTGCCATAGAGGCTGCAAAGGAGGCAACAGTACTTGATGTGGCCTGCACTTTTACCTTTTCCAAAAATCAGGATGGAGCCTACCGGACCATGATGGGAACCGATGTGGCAGCCTACCTGGAGATGGTTAAATCGGCCGGTGCCGATATCATAGGGGCCAACTGTGGGAACGGGACTGCCGGAATGATAGAGATTGTTCGGGAGATCAGGGTCATTGATCCGGATATTCCTGTGCTGGTGCATGCAAATGCAGGCCTGCCTGTTTATCAGGACGGGAAGACCGTCTTCCCTGAATCGGCCGAAGAGATGGCCTCACAAATAGAGGAACTTGTTGCAGCTGGTGCTAATATTGTTGGGGGATGCTGCGGCACCACACCGGAACACATCCGTCAGATTGTTCAGGTAATTAACAAGCTGAAATAGCACAGGAGACTGGAAAAGTGTGTCTTAAAACGCCATGTTCAGATAGATGGTAGGGGTAAAAGGGACCGCTTCTGCATGAATGCTGATGCTGGTGGTCTGGGAGTCGGGTATCAGGATCATATTGGAGTACTTGATATTTTCATGGTTTGTCACATTCAGGATGGAGATTCCGACCTCGAAATGGTAGTTTTTGATGCTGTGTCGATAGAACATGGCCATATCGAGTCTGCTGTAAGGATAGCGTTCCGGGGGGGCCAGCGGCTCGCCAAAGAGGGAGGGAGGAGTTTTGAAGCCTGAGCCGTATACATAGTTCGTAGAGAAAAAGAAGGGGTTGAAATTGAGCAGCAGGGCCCCTTTAATTTCGTGACGCTGATCCTGGGGTGCATCCCTGTAATCCACATCTTCGGGCATATAAGGAAAGTACTCCTCGGTTTTGCTCAGGGTGTAGGCGGCCCAGAGTTCATGTTTTTTGAAGTATTGTTTCACCAGCAGATCCATTCCGTACACTCTTGCATGACCCTGGTAGACGTCCTTTATTCCCAGTCGCCAGAGATTCACAAAACGGGTGATTCCGGTGGTGGTTTTGTAAAAGCTTTCCATCCCCATAGTTAAGCCCCCTTCCCTGTAGGTGAGGCCACCAACAAAGTGCCTGGAATGCAGTACCGGAACATCATCGTTGTTACAGATGGCCCATATATATCGGTTGTTTCCCAATTCATCGATTACTGAAGTTTCAGAAATAAACTGATTATAAATGCCAGCAGCACCATTTAACCTCCAGTGACTGCTAAGGTCAAGTGAGGCCTGAATCCTGGGCTGGATGTATACCCGTTCCAGGTGAATAGGATAATCCATTCGCACTCCGGGCTTGATACTGAACCACTTCACCGGTCTGTACTCATCCTGCAGAAACAGGCCAAAACGGTTTGATTTATCAATAGAACTTATCAATGTATTTTCCAGGCTGTCTTCCCTTAAACTAACTATTTCATAAGTGTAGTTCCAGCCGGCTTCAAGCATATGCCTGTCAGAGATCGGGATGTGGTTTTTATTCTTTACACTGAACTCCTGGATCTTGTTATTGAATAGGACCTCTCTGCTTGCTGGGTTGGCGAAGCCTCCAAAACCGCCGGAACCTGATTTTCGGATGACTTCCTGTTTTTCGTAAAGCTCCTTGTCCAGTCCTGAAACAGTGAAGGAGAGGTGACTGTTGACCCCGCTTTTCCATGTTTTTCCATAAAAGGCGGAAGCTCCAAGCTGCATGTTCTCCTCCAGGGCTTCCTGTGAGATATTCACCATGGGTCTTTCCTTCTCCACCTCATAGGAGAACTGGTCCTTTCCCTGATAGAGACTGATGAAGTAATTATCGCCCCCGGAGGTGGATCCGGCATATTTCAGATTGAAATCCCTGAATATATAATCGGGATAGACATTCACATCGGTCTGACTGCTGTTTTGTCTGCTAGTGTTCATGATATCAAGATCTTCCGCATCATAAAGACTGTAGTAGGTTTGACGGTAAGCAAAGGTGAGGGATGAGTTGTTATTTATGGGAATGCTGGCCATTCCGTTAATTGTCATATTGTTGATATTCAAATTCATGGAGGGCTTGTCGCTGCTTCCATTTATACCGGAGATATCAACGATTCCACCCACCCTGTCATCATAATCACTGCTGAATCCTCCTTTGAGCACCTTGATGTCTTTGGCCATATAGGGATTTACAAAACTTATATTGTCATTGAAGTTCTTTAGCCCAAAAATGGTAAATTCATCGAACATAATCTTACTATGTCCCGAGTAGCTGCCCCAGATGATCAGTTCGGTTGAGCGTTCACCAGCCGCCAGGATTCCGGGTTGGAGGCGGAGGAAATTGAATACGGCATTGTCGCCATTACCCGGGAGCCGGTAGGCGATTTTGTGATTCAGCCTGATCATCCCTGCCTCTTCACCTATCTGTCCCGATCTCTCAATGATCCTTCCTTTGATCACCACCTCTTTCAATCCGATGAGAGAGGGATGAAGCTCCAGAACATAGTCGGTTCCCGGACTGAGGGTAGTATCCTCGATGTAGTAACCCAGGTAGGAGACTCTCAGGTGAAAAAGTGAGTCGCCGGAGATAAAGGAAAAATTCCCGTTGAAATCTGTTACAGTTCCTGAATTGTTGATCAGCACATGAGAGTAGGGCAGGGTTTCCCCAGTAAGGGCATCGATTACCCTGCCGCTCAGCCTGTAGTTTTTAATAAGATCCGGTGGATGTTTGCTATAGATCGTAAATACCCCTCCAATCTGCCTGAAATCCAGTGGATAATCCTTGATCAGGAAGCTGATGGCCTCCTCCGGATTGGCAAATGTTTCCTGAGTCGTGATGGAATATGTTGAGAGCTGCTGGTCGTCGAAAGATAGTTGGACACTGTATTCCCTGGCAAGCTCCATCAATACATGGCTTAGGCTTTCGTCTCTTGCATGAATCTCTATGGTCTGTCCGGCCAGCGGAAGCAGAGAATACAACAACAGAACCAGCAGGAACAGTGAAGTTTTATTCCATGGCAGGAAAGACCAGATATTTATTCCCGGTTTGACGTTCATATGCAAGATCAAAAGGCAGGCAAAGCAAAGATAGTATATTCTCTACCGGTTGATTGAGGGAGAAATTCCCCGAAAAGACCTGCTGCATCTCCACAGGTGTCTCAATAACAATGCCAAATTGACGTTCAATCTCTTCAAAAACAAGTCGTAGCGGGGTGGATCCGAACATGATTAAATTATCGGTCCAGCCTGGTTCCGGCCTGTGATTGCTTATTTTTGTAACTGTAAATCCACCCGAGGGTTTCAAGACACTCTTTTCTTTGGGCGAGAGGACTACGCTCTCCTTTGTTGATTCATCGGTAACCTTTACACTACCAGTATGACAGGTAACCATATAATCCGCTCCCCGAGAGAATACATTGAAGGTAGTTCCCAACACTTCGGTGGTGGCGTTTGAGGAGACCACTTTGAATGATTTCCCCTTTTCCACCTGGAAGAATGCTTCTCCCTCCAGTTCCACCTGCCTGGAGATAAACCACCAGTAAGGGTGATAATTTACATGAGTGAAGGCATTAAGCTCCACTTCTGAGCCATCGGGGAGTTGCAGGGAAGTATGTACCCCCTGCGGGCAGAAAGTCTTTACTGAATAGAACCTCATGAATCCGGAAACAGAAAGAAGGAGAACCAGAGATGCAGCCAGGGCGAGCCATTGTCTACCGGGAAGAAGACGTCGGACCAGCACTGGGGACTGGTCCTCCTTCGCTAAGCGATCTTCCAGATCGTTCCAGACTTCCGCCTTACTCTTTTCCCAGGGTATCTTTGCTCTGGAAAAAAACTGATCGGAAAGTCCGTTCGGATCACTATGTTTGTCCATATGTCTGTGCTCCTGGTTCATCAGGTTTTTAACTCTTTTCTTAAGCGGGCAAGTGCCCCGCTCATTCTTTTTTCAACTGCTTTAACGCTTAGTGACAGTCTTGTTGCAATCTCCTTGTAGCTTAGTTCCTCTGTTCTGCTCATAAGAAAAACAATTCTCTGGTTCTCCGGAAGCTTCATCAGCACCCTTTCATATTTATTCTGCAGTTCGCGAAACTGAAGTTCTTCTTCCGGTGACAGATTCCGTTGTTCGAAGTGGATCTGCTCCGGCGCTTTTTGCCTGAGTTTCTCTCTCCGGGTAAAACTCACAAACAGATCGCCAGCTATTTTATAGAGCAGTTCCTTATCTTTTCCCGGCCTTACATCCATCTGTTTCTCCCAGATCCGCATAAAGGTGTCCTGAGCCAGATCGGTGGAAAGTGCCATGTCGCCGCAACGGTAATAAAGATATCTTCTGATATCTTCAAAGTACAGATCGAAAAGATTTTTAAACTGCTCTTTGGTCACGGATTACCTTTCTGAATGCTTTACAAAACTACACAATGCCAATGAACTTTTTGTCTGAGCAAATCCATGTATTACCACCAACCCTTGTTTTGCTTCATATGTCTGTTGTGGCGCTGAAATCCTAAGCTGAATTGTCCGCTGTCCAGCTCAATCTCTTCAGACTCTCCATCCTTGATCACCAGGGCAATGTTGTCGCATTCGCCTGTGCCATAATCGATGGTCATAATTTCGTCATCCCTGGTGATTTCAACAATCCCGCTCAAGGGATACCTGCAGCTGCGATCGATCAACAGTGGTTCAGTAATGACCTTGGAAAATGTTTGGACTTCATTTACAGTGATGGTGCCGCTACCCGTTTTCAGGAAAGTGTCATCATCTACCTCAGGTGTTTCAAAACCGGTGAGCCACTCTCTTTCTCCGGAGAAAACGCGTACGATTGTGAAATCTTCCCCCGCCCTCTCAAAGCTTGTGGTGGAGAGCGATTCGAAGGAGAGAACCCAGTTATCATCATCATTCAATCCTTCATTGGTAACAGTGGATGTCTTTGATATCTCCCTGTGCCCCATGCTCAGGTTCTCGGAAACTGTATAGATAGCATCTGCGTTCAGGATGGTGTCGGTCATATGGATGGTAATGGTTCCTGATTTCCCCATACCCATCCTGCCACTACAGCCATTGGTGTATTCAATGGTAATGGTCTTGGGAAATTCATCGCTGTCCACACTGACAGTGGCACAGTTGGGAAAGGCCTTGCCAAAAAAGAGGTGTGAACCACCAATCAACATGCCTTGCGATAGCATATGTCCGCCAAATCTGGCAGAGGCAATATCGCTTTCGGTGGCTTCTGCAGCCTTCAGGTTGGCAACTTCCTCTTCTGCCAGGGTGACTTCATCACCCATGTCTTCAAAACCGCTTCCGGATTGCTCGCAAGCTGCAATAAAAAGGGCAAGAACAAGCCCAACTCCTATAATCCAAGTCTTTTTCATTTTTTCTGATTTATTAATTGGAATTTCACTTCTGTTTATGACAATACCGCATAACAGAAAGAATACCCTACCTGGAATGTGATTTATTTTTATAAAATATTGGAGGGAGGATGCTTATGATCAGGGGGACTAAGATTACTGCAACACCAGCGTGGTGTCGAACTTTGACCGGGCTATAAAGTAGCCCAGGATATCCTCACCCAGGTTGGAAGCCGGGTTATAGGGGGTGGAAGACATGGCCATCCCGCCACCTATGGCTTCGTTTATTTGAGAATAGTATCGGTAGGTGTCTTTGTCGATGGCATATACCTTCATAGACAAAGTATCCCCGTCTTCTGTTGGAAACATCAAGGTGGTGTATTCCACTGTTTCCGAGGAGGAAGTATATTCATCCGAAGCAAGGGCAAAGTTATCATCCATAGGCTCCCCGTTCATGCTTAGCCGAAGCATATAATGATCCGCCACTGTCGGATCGTTATGAAAGGAGATGGTCAGCATCTTGGGGAAATCCTCTCCCGGATGGGGACCCCCAAATGGAAAATTTTCAATTCTGATGGAATCAAATACCGGTACAGGCATCAGAGTGGAAAATCCTCTATTGATCTGATCCGGGGTTTCGATGGTGAGGCTATACATTGAGAATTCCGCCCCACGCAAAGTTTGTCCTTTGTAAATTCCCATTCCCACATAGCTGAGGATTTCACTTGCACCGCTCTGATCACTCAGAGTCACCACGGCATCCTCAGCCAGCTCCGCACTTTCCTGCTGAAAATAATCAGTGGTGTAGCTTAGTTTGAGCGTACAGAGCGAATCCAGCTCCATATATCCTTCGGCCACCAGTACCGGACTGGCACTGTTCAGATCAATGTCAATGACCTCTTCGCATGAACTGAGGGCAAAAAGTAGTGCCAGGACAAGTGCCGGAATGTATGTATATTTTATTCTCATGCCAATTAGAATTCAAAATTCCAGGTGATTGAAGGAACAATGCCGAACAGGCTCAGTTTCACAGCCTCGGTTGTTCCCGCCTGGCTTTCACTCTCCCTGAATCCTATCAGATAGGCGTTGTAGCGATTGTAAGCATTGTAGACGGAGAAGTCCCAGCTCGATTGAAATCGCTTGTTCTCCTTGCCCGCCAGGTGCAGATTCAGATCGAGACGGTGGTAATTGGGCATCCTGTATCCGTTTCTTTCGGTATAATAGGATGCCAGATAGCCATCAAACTCATATTTTCCGCTTGGAAAGGTAACGGCATTGCCCGTATAATAAATTCAGGATCCTGAAAGGGACAGGCGCTCTGTAAAATCGTAGCTCATGACCAGGGCAACATCATGGGTCTTGTCATAGGGGGCGGGATACCAGTGTGGACTGATCTCCGGAATAAGAATCTCAGTTTTTGCAAGGGTATAGGAGAACCAGCCCGTAAGCCTCCCAAACTTTTTCTTCAGGTATACTTCCAGAAGAACTCTCACTGGAGAGGTAAAGTCCCGATTCTACTGATTGTTTCTGTTCCAGGACCAGATCACCAAAAGCAGCAAATTCGCCATCCCCGGTGAGCAGTTCCCCCGGATTGAAGCTATGGTAGGTTGAGTTGAATCCGAACTTCAGGGTATGTTCGGGATTGATGAAATAAGTGAGGTCCTCCTTGAAAGCAAAATCCTCAATTCCCGAGGACATTCTCAGATCATCATCCAGGTTGAATCCATAGGTGTATTTGCTGTATATAAAGGTGGTGTTGGTGAATAGTCGGGGACCAAAAAGGTGGTTCCACCTGAGGGTGCCGGTGGCATTTCCCCAATCGGTTCCAAACTCCTCAAAACCAAAATCATCCTTCCCGAAGTAGCCCGAAAGGAAAAGACGATTGTTATCGTTGACCCGGTAGTTTACCTTAGCATTAAGGTCATAAAAATATAAGGAAGTCCCACTTTCCAGCAGGCCCGTGCCAACAGCTACCAAATCGGCATAACTTCGCCGGCCAGACAAGATGAATGAGCTCTTGTTTTTCACGATGGGTCCCTCCAGGGTGAGTCTGGATGAGATCAGGCCTATCCCCCCTGATCCTGCAAAGCGCTGGCTGTTTCCATCCTTCATTTGTATATCTACCACCGATGCGGCCCTTCCCCCGAAATTGGCGGGAATGCCACCCTTGTACACACTTACATCCCTGATGGCATCGGCATTGAAGACCGAGAAGAAACCCATAAGGTGGGAAGCACTGTATACCGGAGCCTCATCCAGCAGGATCAGGTTCTGATCCACTGAGCCTCCCCGCACGCTGAATCCGGCACTTCCTTCAGAGATGGTGCTGATACCGGGCAGGAGCTGCAGGGTCTTCAGCACATCCCTTTCACCAAGCAGGACAGGGATTTTAGCAATTGAACTTACATCCAGTTTCTCCACCCCGATCTCCACCGAACTCAGGTTCTTGTCTGTCCTTTCTGCACGGACCACCACCTCTTCCAGGCGGGTGGATTGGGGTTTTAATTTGATGTTCAGATACTTGTTTTTTTTCAGATGGATTTCTTCCCTGAACTCTTCGTAGCCAATATAGCTACAAACAAAAACCTGCTTGCCCACAGGAACAGTCAGGGAGTAGAAACCATAGGTATTGGACATTCCCCCCAGGCTGCTTCCTGCGATATACACTGTGGCGGCTACCAGGTCTTCCCCTGTCTCCGCATCGGTAATTTCACCGCTGATTGTAAAACGGTTCTGGGCCGACAGCAGGGTTCCTCCCAGCAACATAAGATATATAAGATGCAATCTCATCGATGGCAAATATAGAGACACATTGGGAAGTACGCACAGTAGCTTTCAATTTTAACTTTTTTTATGTACTAAATTCATCAATGATTCCCCCGGTAAGCCGGAGAATAGCATTGTAACTCTCAATCACGCTGAATTTTGCATTCTGGAACTGTACTGCAGCATTCATATAGATCTGCTGCACATCCCGGTAGTTGAATGAGTTAATGGTTCCATTCTGGTAGCGTTCACGTGAGAGTTCCATATTGAGCCGGGCGGCTCCCAGGTTCTCTTCAGCCAGCTTCAACTGCTCCTGACGCACCTGGTAAAAGTCCAGCTCCTGTCTGAGTGTCATCTTCATTTCCTGCTTCATCTCCAGGGTCTGCACCCCGGTAATCTTCTCCTGGAGCCTGGCCACCTGCAGCCCCTGCTTCCTTACACCTCCATTATAGATGGTATATGAAAGGGAGACAGAGAGATTTGTATTCCAATTTTCCATGGAACTGTTCAAAGAGGTATTCGTATCATATACCGTCTCCGAACTGCCATACCCTCCCGATGCACCCATTGAGAGGGTGGGATAATATCCGCTTTTGGCCTGCCGCACATCCAGTTCGGCCATTTTCAGATTCAGGTATTGGTTTTGCAGGGTGTGGTTATTCCCCAACATCCGCTCCTCAAGCGTTGCAAGGTCATACTGTTCCTCTCCCGATTCAAATGCTTCGGTCAGTTGATACTCCTGGTCCAGATCAACCCCCATCAGGTAGTTTAACTGTCGGATGGAAGCCCGGTAAGTGGCCTGGGCTGAAAGCAGCTTGGACTTATCCTCCAGGAAGGCATTCTTGGCCTGCAGCAGGTTGTAGGTGCCTGAGGCTCCAAGTCTGGTCTTCTCCTCCTCATAGATGTTACGGTCCTCCGACAATCCTACCAGCTCATTGCCGATATCTATATATTCCAGGTTCAGCAGCGCCTGGTAGTAAGTATTCATCACGCTGATCAGGGTGTTCTCCACAATGATGTTGAGGCTTCCCTCGGACAGCTTTTCCAGTTCATTTAGTTTCTCCTTGGAGATCCTGGCAGAGAATCCGCGAAAGATGGTCCAGTTCAGATTCACCGAGGCATTCAGGCTGGTGGTCTCCTGCTGGTCCAGATCGTTGAAGGCAAAGCCTTCTGATCCGGTGCCAACAAAGCTGATACTGGGCAAAGCTCCTGTAGTTCCCCAGGTATTCTGTTCCTCTGAAATATCGGTACTAATCTGCTGAATAATAATCCCATAATTATTTTGAAGGGCACTGTCAATGGCACTTCGCAGAGACAGCTCCCTGGTTTCTTCTCCCAGCAATAGAGCGGGCAGGAAACTTAATATGATCATGAATCTTGTTTTCATTTTTTTCAGTATTTGATCTGTGTTACTTAAGGCCCGGTTCTACATAATTATCCCTGTTGTTCTCCAGAGAGGTCTCAATCCCTTGATTAATCACTGCCACTTCCACCATTTCCGGTTCCAGTATCTGCCCTTTGAAGACCCGCTTAAAGAAGAGGTTCATACTGTTGAACATCAGGATCAGGTGCGGCAGGATGAAGAGAATAAAGAGGGTGCCAAACAGGATTCCGTAAGCCAGCGAAATGGCCATGGGAATAATGAACCCGGCATCGGCACTGGATTCCAGAATTAATGGCATCAGTCCGGCCGTAGTGGTGATGGTGGTAAGCAGAATAGCCCTGAAGCGTTTCCGGCCTGCATCGATTGTGGCTTCCATCAGTTTCATCCCCTTTTGCATGTTTTGATTGAACTTGGCCATATATACTATGGCATCGTTTATGATGGTCCCTGAGAGGGCCACTACACCCCAGATACTCATCAATGAAAAGGAGGTACTATGTATTCCATGGCCCCAGATGGCCCCAAGGATTCCAAAGGGGATCATCACCAGGATAATCACACCCTGGCTAAAGGATTTAAAGTAGATCATTATGATCAGTACCATCACCAGGAAAGCAATCCCGAAATACTTCATCATACTTCCCATTTCCTCGTTGGTATCCTTTTGCTGACCCTGGTGCATGTAAGTGATATCAGGATACTTCTCCATGATTCCGAGAAGAATGTTTTCTTCAATGCTGCTCAGAATTGGGGGTACCGGTTCGTCTGCATCCAGGAGATAGGCATCCACCCTGACCTCCCTGCGGCCATTGTAGCGGTTGATCTTATTTAGACTCCGTCCTGTCTCCAGTTCGGCCAGTTGAAATAGGGGATACTCCCCGGCTGGAGTGGTGATTTTCATGTTCTCGAGCTGACCCACATTCTTACGGTTGTCCAGGGGATACCTCACATAAACCCATATCTCATTTTTCCCATCCTGCATTCTTTGTGAAAGGGCTCCATAGTAAGCTGAACGAACCTGGCCCATGAGACTCGACTGGGTGAGCCCCAGGGTATAAGCCTCCTGCTTTAGTTCAAGGCGTATCTCCTGACTTCCCAGCTGGCTGTTGTCCATGATATTATAGAGAGAGCTCATCTGGCCCAATTCCTCTTTCAGCTCCTCCTTTGCAGCTTCGAGCTCGTCCATATCATAACCCAGCAGGCTGATGGAGACCGGTGCTCCAAAACGATGGGATGCACCCACCCCAAACTTATAGACATCTTTCATAGGACCTGTCTTTTCGGAAATTCTCCGCTGAATCATCCGGTCGGTAATCCTGGTTTCACTGACATTATCATTCAGGAAGACCCGAACTCCGCCAGCGTTATTGCCCGATTCCACCCCATCAAAGGCATTTCCGATACTTACCTGGGTGGTGACAATATAGGAGATGGTGTCCTGTGGATTCTCTTCCATTAATTCCTGATTTACCGCCCATACCTGGTCTTCCAGCCAGAAGAGTTTCTCCTTGGTGATCTCCTTGTTGGTACCGGGCTTCATGGCCAGATCGATGCTAAACATGTCCCCTGGAGGATTTGGGAAGAAGGTGAAAGGTATCTTTCCACCTGCAAAAAGTCCCACGGTAATCACAAAGAGGGAAATCACAGTTCCAAGGGTGATGGCTTTGTGTCTGAGTGTCCATTTCAGGGCCGGGGTGTAGGCCCTGTCACGCAGCCAGATGATTGCGCGCTCAGCTGCACCGCGGATACGGCCATAGACAGATTTTTTCTTGATGGGCTTCAGGGCGCCATGGCTTACCAGGTGACCCGGCAAAACAAAAATTCCTTCAAACAGGGAGAACAACAGTGCAAGAATGACCACCACGGCCATTTCTTTCATCATCTCCAGGTTCCCTTCGATAAAGAGAAGCGGCATGAAAGCGATTATGGTGGTGGCCACCGAGGTCACCACGGCAGGTAATACCTCCATGGTGCCATCGATGGCGGCCCAGCGTGGAGACTTCCCCATCTCATAATGGGTGAATATATTTTCCCCTATCACTATCCCGTCGTCCACCAGAATTCCGATAATCAGGATCATGCCGAACAGTGAGATAATATTGAGGGTGACTCCAAGCAGGGAAGCGACAATAAACATTCCCAACAGAGAGGCGGGAATACCCCAGGCCACCCAGAAAGAGAGACGGTAGTTGAGTAGGAGAGACAGCATGATGATCACCAGAAGAACCCCCAGGGCACCATTGCCGATCAGGATGGAGAGCTGACCATCGATCATGCTCAGAAAGTCCATCAGAACCACAATCTCCCGATCTTCATATTTCGCATTATATTCCTCTATGTAATCTGTTATATATTCGGATATTTCCTGCAGGTCTTCCGTCTTTAGCTTTTGTACGAAAATGGTCACATTTTTTTTTCCTTCTACGTAACTTTCATTGGGAGTCTCCGTGAACTGAAGCTTTACCTGAGCCACATCACCCACTTTTACTATTTGTCCGTTCGATCCGGCCTTGACCACAATGTTTTCGATATCATGGGGATCGGTAGAGCGCATGCGACTCAACACCAGGATTTCTTCCCGAGGGTTCCGAATGGTCCCCCCGTGTATATCCTGATTGTTGGAAGAGATGGCATTCTGAATATCTGTAAAGGTGAGTCCGTAGCGTCTTAGCTGGGTCTCGTCGATCTCCACGGAGATCTCCATATTGTTTGGAATCCCGAAGATACTGACCTGCGAGATATATCCGGAGGCCAGAAAATCATCTTCTATGCGGTTGGCCGCCTCATTCAGCTTCAACATGTCGTCACCCTCCATACTTAAGGAGAGGTAGGCCGCCATATCCATGGAGCGCTGTTTAGCCACAATGGGTTTTTCTGCTGCTGCCGGAAAGTTAGAGATTCCGTCCACGGCGTTCTTGATTTCGATAAGGAGCTCATCCACATCATGCCCGGTACGACCGGTCACCGTCACAAAAGCCATGTTCTCCCGGCTCTGGGAGGTGAACTCCTTAATTCCTGGGATGCCGCGGATCCCTTCCTCAATGAGCGAGGTAACTCCCTCCTCCATCTGCTGAGGAGAGGCTCCAGGATAGGATACGGTGATATTGATCACACGTGATTCGATAATGGGGAAGGTGGCCTTCCGCATATTGAGTAGCGAGATCCCGCCAATCAGGATCAGGACTGCAATAACAATTTTCCCATAAAAGGGGTACTTTACAAATGCTGATAATATTTTTCTCATGGCCTTAGCTTAAAGGGGCAGCAAGCTGTCCGGGTTTCACATCAACCAGTGATTCGACCACAATGGATTCACCTTCCTTGAATCCTTCTATGATATAGAAGTCCTCCAGCCTTTCGACCACATTCACCCTGCGCTCTTCGATTTTGCCATTTTCCAGTACATAGATGCAACTCTCATTGAGCAAGGCTTCCCTGGGTATAAGCATTCCGGCAAGGGAACCTTTGGAGGTGAATTGGGCCTCCACATATTCGCCTTCCAAGAGCTGACTGGAACGGCTGTTTCTCACAGATACATAGACATTGACTGACTGGGATCCGGGATCGATAAAGCCGGCTACCCGGGAGACACTCCCCTTAACGGCACTGCCATTATTGCGATTCAGTTCCACATTCATCCCCTTATTGATCCAGTCAAGTTCCTCCGGCAAGACAGGCACAATCACCTCCATCTGGTCGGTCCGTATCAGGGTAGCAATCTGCATGTTCATGGAGGCAACAGAACCTACTTCGGAGTTCACTGTTTTGTATGTGCCATTGAAAGGAGCATACAGTGTATACTTTCTGAAGTTCACCTCCTGTTGAATGATGGAGTAGTATTGTGTAAGGATATTCTTGGAAGCCACAAAAACCCGCTCCTTTTCCGATTCAATGGAGGGTAGTTCAGGCATCATGACATTGATATCGATGTCGTTGAAAAAACCGCTCCATTTCTCATATTGATCAGGATAGTCGATTTTGAGATCAGGCAGGGCCGATGACATTAACTGCAGGTAGTTGCTTCGCATGGACTGCAGTGATGCTTTCATATTCTCACTATAAATATGGACCAACACCTCACCTTTCCGGAAGGATTGTCCCTCTTTTAATGGCACATCTCCGGTTAGGATCTTACCTGATACCTCGGCCGAGAGTACCACATTCTCCAGTGAAGTAACCCTTCCCCGATAGGAGGCCTCCGGATAGATCTCGCTGGTGGTGGCCGGCGCCGTCTTCACATAAAGCACCTCATGTTTGTTCATATCCCTTGGTGGTTCCGGCTTATTTTTGATCATAAATGCAGATACCAGGACAGCAACCACAATGATCGAAAGTGTAATGGAAATATTTAAAATCTTGCGTTTCATATTGTTTGGTTTTTCAGTTTAGCTCAAAAGTGAAACATTCCCTCAGCGCGCGAAAATAAACTATACCAACACCCCGGTTTTCTAAACCAATAGTATCATTTGCTGATTAACAGGAGCTTTATGCAGGTTATTCATTAAATTGCCGCTTTGGTTCATGAAAAGGGGCCATTGGTTCAGATAACTTTGATTTGACTGATGAGCTGACTTAATTTTGAACCTGATTACATCATTATGAGGACACGGCGCTTATCAATTATCTTCCAGGCCTGCTTCTGGTTTCTGATCATGGCCCTTCATTTGGCCATGGCCAGCAACTTTTTTACTTTTAAGATGGCCTTGTTTTTTGCAGTACCGAATATAATCCTGGGAATGACTATTTTCTATCTGAATAGCCTGTGGATTTTCCCAAGGCTTTTTGAAAAGCACCGCTATGGGCTCTATTTCGTAATAAATTTGGCTCTCCTTATTTTACTTAGTCATATATCCTTCATGGTGGATGGGATTATAGTTCGTAATTTTCCAATAAGCGACTTTCCCTCACACCTTTCGTGGATTTTTCCTTATATCAGGATCTTTAGCCTGCTTATGTTTATCTTTTTTATCAGCCTGGTCTTTTCGCTGATACGGAAGGTGAGGGTTCAGGATGTGACTGAGAAACAGCTCTCAAAAGAGAAGATGAATACCGAGATCCAGCTTCTGAAGGCCCAGATCAATCCCCACTTCATCTTTAATTCGATGAACAACATTTATTCCCTGGCCTATAGTAAATCTGACCAGGCACCGGAAGCCATATTGAAATTGTCGGAAATGCTCAGGTATGTCTATTATGACTGCAATCGCGACGAGGTCACCCTGGGGGCCGAGTTGGAATATATCCGCAACTATATTGCCTTTCAACAGATGAAATCGCCCCAGAAACAAACTATTATATTGGACACGGAGGGAATTGACGAAACCTTCAGGATCGCGCCCATGTTGTTCATTCCCTTTGTGGAAAACAGTTTTAAGTACAGCAAGATTGAAGATTTGAAGGATGCCAGGGTGAAGATTAAACTTACCACTTCAGGTAATGAGCTGTTATTTAAAATCACAAATACGCATCCTGAAAACGGCCAATCGCCCGGAAGTGGAATGGGGATAGAGAATGTGCGCAACCGCCTGGAACTGACCTATCCGGGAAAATGTGAATTAGCAGTCAAGGATGAAAACAATATCTTTGAAGTTGTGATGAAAATAGAAAGAGCATGATTCTGAAATGTGCTATTATCGACGATGAGTTCCTGGCCAGGAAGTACCTGAAGGACTACGTATCGAAACTGCCCATGCTGGAGCTGGTCGGTGATTTCAACTCTCCACTCAAGGCTTTGGATCTGATTAAATCTGGTCAGGTGGACCTGATTTTCATGGATATACAAATGCCCGATATTACGGGCATCGAATTCTTAAAAACTATGGATCGAGCCCCCCATGTGGTTCTGACCACCGCCTACGAAGAGTATGCCCTGGAGGGCTATGAACTCAACGTGGTGGACTACCTCCTAAAACCCTTCTCCTTTGAACGCTTCCTGAAGGCGGTCAATAGGGTGCAGGAACTTGTGGAAAAGAACCGGAAAGTCAGTGATTCTGAACCGGGCAATGTGATGCAAAAGCCCCAGCTGAAGGAGGATCATCTGATTATCCGGGCCGACCGCAAGCTCTATAAGATTAATTATGAAGACCTGGTCTATATTGAGGGACAAAAAGCTTATGTGACTTTCCATACCAAAAAGAAAAACATCACCGCTCTGGCTTCCCTGAAGGAACTGGAAGAGCAATTGCCATCCAGTCGTTTCCTGCGGATCCATAAATCATACATTGTATCCATTCATGAGATCGAGAGTCTGGAAGGCAACCAGGTGGCGATCGGTGGTACCCAGCTCTCTGTTGGGAAAAGCTATCGTCCGGCCGTGGAAAAAGTCTTTGGAATACAATAGTATATGGAGTCCAGAATCTTTACACCCATAGAATTTTACAGGCACCTATGCGGATCCGTCCGGGCTATGCCATTGATGGCCCGTTCTTTACGAAAGGATTTGATCAGCAAGGGCTTCAATGAAAAGATCATGCTGGCCATGAAAGAAGGTATATCAAAAATGGAGATATACACCTTGCCGGGAGGGGAGTTTGACGGATTGATGTGCCGCCTGAAGGGAAAACGAATGAAAGGCAGCCAACTGGTCAATGAGCTGGGGATAGTCTTCGGTTCCCTGCTTATGTTCCCAGTGGCACTGTTACATGGGCTTTTTTATGGAAACGAAGTTCAACAGTTAAAAACTATATTTAATTTTTGTATAAATCATTGAGTTCTCGTGATACTGTCCAAAGCGGCCCCCCTCATCACCCACGAAAATATTTGAGCCCAGCAGGATCGAAAAACTGTCATCGAAATCATAGGTAATTTTTGGGCGAATCAAAGCATCCGAATTGCTAAGTCCGATGTACGAGAAAAGCTCCAGGTGGAGAGTTTCGCGAAACAGGTCGTAAAGGGGCCAGAAAAGTCATGGTGTTTTCTGTTTGTTTATTCTGGATGTAATTGTCATAATTCAGAATATTCTGTTGAATGAATTGCGTACTAAAGTTTACGGATCCAAGGTGAAAATCCAATCCCACCAAATAGTGCAGGTAATTTTTTTGAATGTTTCCATCTGTTTCCAAAGGGTCCTCGGTCAGGAAATATTTTCCATTATAGTAAGCTGCTTCTCCGCGCAAGATTACCCCTTTGATTTCCGAACTGAATGATCCACCTGCTATGGCCAGACGATGATGTTCCGGCGTAATGTTTATACCCGTAAGGACGTGCTGCTGGGAATTGGGATCAAGTCCAAATTCTTTCTGAACATGCATTGTTGGATTATCATCCCAGGTATAAGCACCCATGAATTCAAAATCTATGGCTGAGGTAAGGGCTGTGTATTTAAAAAACAGCTCACTGGATTCAAGGCTTGGTGTTATCTGTTGCCTGGAGAAGTCCCAGGTTGGAGGTGCCGGGAAATCTGGCTGAACATACCAGATTGAACTCTGGGGGGGCTTTTCAGTGGGAGTAAATACCGGAATCCAGATGGCTTCCAGGGTACTGTTACCCAGGTAATTGTTTGCTTTTGTAGCAATCACCCCCTGTACGTATTTCATCAAAATCTGGTAATAGGAATTCTGTTAGATTCAAAGGGGAAACAATGTCTGTTATAAATACACCGTCTGCTTTTCCCCAAACCACCTGTTGTTTTCCTAATGAAAAAGCCAGTAAATCTTCAAACCGTTTTTCGTTGTTATTGATTAGTTCTGACATTTTTTAGTTTTTTTATATTCACAATAGCGCAAATTGCAAGCTACTTCACCCTTTGATTATACCTCTACGTTGTATTCAGAATAGCTGAGATGAAAAGGAAATTCTTCATGGGATGATATTTCGAATAAATATAGGAATTTCAGGTAATAGAAAATAATTTCAGGAGATTGATAGGGTATTCCTGGTGTTGTGCATCATCTATTTATAAAATGTAGTAAAAAGAGTTTATATTTCATCCATAGAACCTGAAACCATGAGAACCATAGCCCTGATTGCCCTTTGTTTGCTTATTTCGATCCCCTCCTTTGCCCAAACCCGGGTGGTTAAGGGTAAACTGACCACATTTAATCAATATCCGGTGCAAAATGTGGAAGTTGCTTCGAAAAAGGCCAAATCTACTGTGATGACCGATTCACTGGGCCGGTTCGAGATCGTTTGCATGGAGAAGGATGTGATTCAGATCAAGGCAAAAGTGTTTCAGGCCCTGAATAAGAAGGTTAATGCTGATGATGATTTTATTTCGGCCAACCTGATTTTCAGAGACACCCCCAGGAATCGGGAAATTGCCACCGGCATGGGTTATGTAAGCCATGAGCAACTTACTTTTGCTCTGGCTCATATGGCAGATGAAAACAACGATTTCTGCAATTACAGCAATGTCTTTACCCTGCTTAAGGGAAAGTTCCCAGGAGTTACGATCAAGGCCAATTCCATGGGAACAGATGGTGTTTTTGTGAGGGGGGACAAATCAATGTTCGGTGATAATGAAGCCATTTATGTGGTAGACGGGGTCAGGGTCTCAGATATATCTTTTGTCAATCCCTGCGAAATGGCCACCATCGATGTACTGAAAGATGGCGGAGCAGCACTTTACGGTTCCCAGGCAGCCAACGGGGTTGTGGTTATTGAAACCAAGGGGCATCGGCAGTAGTCAGGACTACTTTTCCTAATTGATTTAAACTATCTGACCCATTAAACTAAAGGTCATTCAATATGTCTTACTATAGAACTAAAACTTCAATCCTATGCGATCCCTGACCATTTTAGCTATCTGTTTGCTTTTCTCAATAGTAAGTAACGCCCAGACTCATGTGGTTCACGGAGTATTAACTTCCTTTAACAAATACCCGGTGGCCAATATCGAGGTGATGGCCAAAAAGAGCAAGGCAACAACGCAGTCGGACAGCCTTGGAAATTTTTCCATAGTCTGCAAGGAAAAGGATGTCATTAAGATAAAGCCCGAAACCTTTAAGATGGTGAGCCGGAATGTGGGCAAAAATACCGATACACTTCGAATCAACCTGGTTTTTATGGATTCGAAAAAGAACAGAGATCTGGCCGTAGGTTATGGGTATATGAAGAAGGAGGATATAACCTTCGCAGCCGATCATATGCAACAGGAGAACAATGAGTATTGTAATTTCAACAATATTTATGAATTATTGAAAGGAAAATTCCCCGGGGTTCAGGTGGACGGTGCCACTGGCAATTATAGAGTCTTTGTCCGGGGAACCCAATCAATCAATGCTTCCAATGAAGTACTCTTCATAGTTGATGGTTCACCCTCAGGAAGCGTCAGCAGCCTCTCCCCCTGTAATATAAAATCCATCGATGTGATCAAGGATGGTATGACTTCCATGTATGGAACACGGGGTGCCAACGGGGTTATTTTAATTGAAACCAAGCGCGGCAATTAATTTTTCGCCACATTTGATCAGTATATCACCCCGGAGAATCTGCCCGATTCGACTTTTTTCAGGGAGGATATGCTCCATATGAACAGGAATGGGTACAAACAGTGGGCAGAAATCATCAAATTTTCATTTGAAGAGGCCGGTCCCTGATCTCAACATTTCTACACTCTTAGTATATTTGTGTGATGTCGACGAGCCGAATTTTGCTTTCTTACCATGATTTGACTGTGGAGGTGGAGACCACCCCCAGTGAGGAGCTGATGGAACATATGCGTCAAACAGTTATGGGGCAAGCGGGAGGACTGCAATATCATCATAGCAACCTGGAAGAGAAAATGAAATCCGGAGATGAGAACTACTTCATGTATCTCCGCAAGTCAGGTAAAATGCTGGGCTCGGTTGGGTTTTGTGGAAAGCCCACGGAGACGGCTGGTCTTAAACACGATAACTGGCTCATCCGATATTTCTCCATCAAGGCTCCCTTGCGAACCATTCCCAGGAAAAGAAAGGAGAAAACCAACCTTCAGGATGAGAACAAAAGATCCTCTGTACTTGGGCGTTTCATGCAACCCATTTCTGCGGACCCTTCTCAACTCAGGGGGGATAAGCAGGACCCGGATCAGCCGGCCATCCTTTTTGCCATTATCGACCAGAGCAATCTTCGCTCCATGAATTTCAGTGCCCAGATGGGTCTTGAGACGATTGGATCACTGGCCGGATTTAGTTTCAGCAGGATGCGGCCCCGAAGATCGGGAAGGATTGAAGCTGTGAAAGCGCATGAACAACCGGCCATCCTGGAACAGATTCGGGCGTATTACAAAGATTTCACTCTCTTCTATACCGATACCATCTTTAAAAACAACGATTACTATGTAATCAAGGTAGGAGAGAGGATGGTGGCAGGCCTGCAGATCTATCCGGTGGAGTGGAAGATTGTTGATTTTGGAGGCAGTCTGGCCAACCGGGCCATCAGCTTGCTTACCAGGATTCCCTGGGTAAGTAAAAGGATATCTCCTGATAAGATCAGCTTTCTGGCTTTTGACGCCATCTATTGCGAACCCGGGTATGAAAATGATCTTTATGAATTAATGGAGGGAGTGCTGGAACGTTCCGGGAAATATATTGCCATGATGATGATGGACCTGGAGACGGATCTGTATGCAATTTTCAGGAACAAGAAAAATCTGGGCATTCTGCATAAGATTATGGGTACATCCCATGCCGATATTAGGGTGCGGTTCATCCATATGCCCGAGGAAGTAAAACAACATTTTTATAAGCGGCCTACCTATATTCCAACCTACGATAGCTCCTAGCAAAATGATAATGCAAGAAACAGACAGTAAGCATTTTACGATCCGGAAAGCTGAGAAAGCAGATGTTCCGGTGATCCTTGATTTTATAAATAAGCTGGCCGAGTATGAGCGCCTGTCACACGAGGTTGTGGCCACCCGGGCCGATCTGGAACGGTATCTTTTTGGAGATGAAAAAGTGGCCGAAGTATTGATCGGGTATGAAGAGGAGCTGCCCGTGGGATTTGCTCTCTTTTTCCATAACTTCTCAACCTTCCTGGGTAAACCCGGGATTTATCTGGAGGATCTCTTTGTGCTGGAGGAACACCGCAGCAAGGGATACGGGACAAAACTACTGGCCAGTCTGGCTGCTCTGGCCATGGAAAGGAATTGTGGTCGCATGGAATGGGCCGTTCTGGACTGGAACGAACCATCCATTGAGTTTTATAAGTCGCTTGGTGCCAGAATGATGGATGAGTGGATTGTGAACAGGGTTACAGGAGAGAGCCTTAGGGAGCTGGCTGGTAAATATTGACACTCGGTAAAAATGCCTATTTTGTGGGCCCTAATAGCCTAAATAAGTTTAGATGGAGATTGTAATAAAGCCGGTCTGCTCGCGAAGCGACCTCAGGAAATTCATTCACTTACCTGCGAAAATACATAAGGACCATCTTAACTGGATTCCTCCCCTCTATTCTGACGAGTGGGACTTTTTTAATGCCCGGAAGAATAAGGCTTACGGCTATAGCGATGTCATTCTGCTCCTTGCCTTCAGAGGTAAAAAAGAAGTTGGCAGGGTGATGGGAATCGTTCATAAGGAATACAATGAACTGCATCATCAAAAGTATGCACGATTCAATTACCTGGAGAGCTGGGACGACAGGGAAGTAATTGAGAAACTGTTGCACTATGTGGAAGAGTGGGCCAGGACCAGAGGGATGGAAAAGCTGGTTGGTCCTCTTGCCTTTTCAGATAAGGACCCGCAGGGCTACCTGATCGAAGGGTTCAATGAGCCCATTGCCATTGCCACACATTGTAACTACCCCTATATAATCGATCATCTGGAAGCGCTGGGTTTTGAAAAGGACATCGATCTGGTGGTCTATAAAATCCAAATTCCGGATCAAACTCCTGAACTGTACACCAAAGTTGCCCAGCGGGCCTTACGTAACAATCCCGGTATTGAAATTCTTGAATTCACAAAACGCAAGAATTTGAAACCCTGGATACGTCCCATCTTTACCCTGATCAATGATACTTTCAAGGATATTTACGGGTTTATACCTTTCACCCTGGAGGAGATGGACGATTTTGCCAACAGGTACCTGCTGATTATGGACCCCCGGCTTATCAAGATTATTCTGAATGAAAGAAAAGAGACAGTGGCTTTTGTAATCGGAATGCCCGATATCAGCAAAGGGATCAAGAAATCGAAAGGGTATCTGATTCCCATCGGGATTCTACACATTTTATTGGCCGGCCGAAGAACCAGGCAGCTGAACCTGCTCCTGGGCGCAGTGCATCCCGATTATCAGAACAGGGGACTGGATACCATTCTGGGTTCTGCCATGCTGGATTCGGCCAGGGAGCAGAAGATGGAATATATTGACAGTCACCTCGAAATGGAGACCAATACCAAGGTTCGGGCCGAGATGGAGTACATGGGTGGTAAGGTTTATAAAACCTACCGTGTCTTTGGGAAAGCACTCATGGAGATGCCAAAAAAGGAGGTATCAGAAGTATCCAGGAAAATGGCCGAAGCAGAATGTGTCTAAGAATTTTCCATCCATGTTCCATATAAATTTCAAAGCAAAGTATTCCGGTTTTTCCATGCGTCAGTTATTTCTCGATTTAAAGGAGGCAATTGCTGGTTCTGAACAGGATTTTACAAAGATTCCCATGAGCAAGGCCATCCTCTTGCTGAGTGTTCCCATGGTCCTGGAAATGATCATGGAATCGGTGTTTGCCCTGGTGGATATCTTCTTTGTATCCCGTTTGGGGGCTGAAGCTGTTGCCACTGTGGGGATTACTGAGGCCCTGATGACCATTATTTATGCCATCGGGATCGGCCTTAGTGTGGGTACCACTGCACTGGTATCCAGAAGAATCGGGGAGAAACGCCCGGAGGCAGCTGCGGTGGCTGCAGTGCAGGCGATCATAACCGGCATGGTGGTATCACTGGTTTTTACTGTCATCGGGATCTTCTTTTCAAAGGATCTGCTCCGTTTGATGGGTGCTTCTGAAGGGACCATTGAAACAGGATATATGTATCCGGCCATTATGCTGGGAGGAAACATGGTGATCATGTTGCTCTTTATTATTAATGCAGTGTTCCGTAGCAGTGGAGATGCAGCTATCTCCATGAGGGTGTTGTGGTTTGCCAATATCCTGAATATTATTCTCGATCCCTTATTGATTTTCGGGATTGGTCCCTTTCCCGAACTGGGAGTAAAGGGTGCCGCTGTGGCCACCAATATCGGAAGGGGTATGGCAGTTCTCTACCAGCTCTACCTGCTTGGAAAGGGGAATTACAGGGTGAAGGTGCGTGCCAACCAAATTGTAATCAGAGTCAAAGAGATGCTGCAACTGGTTAAGCTTTCATTGGGAGCCATTGGGCAATACCTCATTGCTACCTCCTCCTGGATAATCCTGGTTTCGGTGGTGACCAGCCTGGGGGAGGAGGTTGTGGCCGGTTATACCATTGCCATCCGGATTCTCCTGTTTGCCCTGTTGCCTGCATGGGGTTTGGCCAACGCGGCTGCCACACTGGTGGGACAGAACCTGGGGGCCAAACAGCCTGACAGGGCCGAACGCTCGGCCTGGGTGGTAGGGATTGCAAATATGATTTTCCTGGGCCTGGTATCAATTATTTTCATTGCCATACCTGATGCCTTCATAGGCTTCTTTATCAATGAAGTTGATGATCCCATTGTTATGAGCAGCGGGATTACCGTTCTGCGGGTGGTTAGTTTTGGATTCTTTGTTTATGCACTGGGACAGGTGATGGTCAATGCCATTAATGGTGCGGGAGATACAGCTACTCCGATCTGGATTAACTTTATTGCCTTCTGGGTACTGGAGATTCCCCTGGCCTTTCTGTTTACCAAGGTGATGGGCCTGCATATCCACGGGGTTTGCTATGCCATCCTGATTGCAGATACTGCCATGACGCTTATTGCACTGGCTGTATTCAGGAGAGGAAAGTGGAAATTGACAGTAGTGTAATAGTGTCTGGAATTTTGTAACTTTGGGTTGATATGGATAGTTCTGTTGCATATACCAACCTGTACCACTGCTTTGGTAAGGCACTTTACGAGTGCTGGATGTTCTATCATTAATCCGGGAACGCGCCTTCAGTTCCCACTTTCTACTTGCTTTTTACTCTTTCCCCAGGCACCAGACACAATTTCCCTGTATTATGGTAACAATTTTCGATATCAAACGCTTTGCGGTACATGATGGCCCCGGTATACGGACCACCGTTTTTCTGAAGGGATGTCCTCTTCGTTGCTGGTGGTGTCATAACCCGGAGAGCCAGGAGAAGG
>JAOZQY010000044.1:26849-29924 GCA_029931975.1 Bacteroidales bacterium
TGCACAAAAAATATACCGGGGTGGATGTTGGTCCGATCCTGTCCAATGCAGATTTTCTGCTGGAAAACGGGGCCAATATGGTATTCAGGATCCCGGTGATTCCGGGGATCAATACATCTTCAGAAGAGCTTACCAGGATGATCCAATTCCTGAAGGAGCGTGCTGAGCAGGTGACTGAAGTACATCTTTTGCCCTACCACCGTATTGCTGAGAACAAGTACCGGAGGCTGCAAATGAAACAGAGTCTTGCTGATGTATCCGAACCTGACGAGCAATTTATGCGCCAGTTAAAAAGAGAATTTGAAAAGACAGGTCTGGAAGTAATTATTGGAGGTTAATATTCAAGTATGAATAGCAGAATTATAAAATTAAGAGAAGAGACCCTGCAGGCCGTGAATCGCCTTTCGGCCGAGCGCGGACTGCTGGTAACACATTTCTACAAGGAGCTTTCAGCAGCTGAAGATTCAGTTTCTGTTCAGCGGGCAAAGGCTTTTGAATATATTCTTCGCCACAAATCTATCTGTATAAATGATGGTGAACTTATTGTGGGGGAGAGAGGGCCGGCTCCCAAAGCAACACCTACCTATCCCGAGATAAACCTTCATTCATTAAAGGATCTGGAGATTCTGAATGGAAGGGAGAAGGTCTCTTTCAAGGTGGATGAGGAGACCCGAAGGGCCTTTGAGGAGGAAATTATTCCATATTGGACCGGACGTACCAATCGTGAAAGAGTATTCAGGAATATGGAACCAGCCTGGATCGAAGCATACAATGCAGGTGTATTTACGGAGTTCCAGGAGCAGCGGGCACCCGGACATACTGTTTTGGGGAGCAAGATCTACAGCCAGGGGATGGAGAATCTGATCGAAGAGGTGAGGACTTCCATGAAGCAGCTCGATCTCTACAACGATCCGACTGCTTATGACAAGCGGGAGGAGCTCTGTGCCATGGAGATTGCTGCCTCTGCATTGATTATGTTTGCGGAGCGACATGCCGAAGCACTTGAACTGCTTGCAGGCGTGGAGGAAAACCAGGAACGCAGGGGGGAATTAAAGCAGATGGCAGCCATTTGCCGGAAGGTGCCAGCCCACGCCCCTGAGACCATGCATGAGGCCTTGCAGTATTACTGGTTTGTACACCTGGGGGTGATTACAGAGCTTAATCCCTGGGACTCGTTTAATCCGGGTCGGCTCGACCAGCACCTCTTGCCCTTTTACCGTGCCGATCTTGCGTCCGGTGTACTGAATGAGGAATCGGCCATTGAACTTTTGCAGTCCTTCTGGATCAAGTTCAATAACCACCCCTCACCTCCCAAGGTTGGGGTGACAGCAGAAGAGAGTAATACCTATACCGATTTTTGCCTGATCAATATGGGCGGTTTGAAAGCTGATGGCTCCAATGCGGTGAACGAACTTAGTTATATCCTGCTGGATGTGATCGAGGAGATGCGTCTCTTGCAACCCTCCTCCATGGTCCAGGTCAGTAAAAAGAATCCAGATAGTTTTGTTGACAGGGCGGTGAAGATCGTGACGACCGGATTTGGCCAGCCCTCCATCTTCAATACCGATGCCATTGTGCAGGAACTGGTGAGGCAGGGAAAAACACTGGAGGATGCCCGTAATGGCGGGGCTTCCGGTTGTGTGGAGAGCGGGGCCTTTGGCACAGAGGCATACATCCTGACCGGTTACTTCAATATGGTAAAGGTGCTGGAAATCACCCTTCATAATGGTACCGATCCACAGACGGGCTTACAGATCGGAATCGAATCGGGCGATCCGCTTACCTTTAAGACATTCGAAGCGCTGGAACATGCATTCCGACTCCAGTTGCAACACTTTATTGATATCAAGATTGCCGGAAGTAATATGATTGAGAGGATCTTTACGCAGCATCTGCCTGCACCCTTTCTTTCATTGCTGATCGATGACTGTATCAGCAATGGAGTGGATTACAATGCTGGTGGGGCCCGTTACAATACCAATTATATCCAGGGAGTAGGACTGGGATCCATAACGGATATTTTTACAGCCATCAAGCAGCATGTTTATGATGACGAATCCATTAGCATGGAGACTTACTTAAATGTACTTTCAGAAAATTTTGAAGGACATGATGAGCTGAGGGCAGCCCTCCTGTATGATACACCCAAGTATGGCAATGATGACGAACGGGCCGATCAACATGCCCGCTGGGTGTTTGATGCCTTCTACGAGGCAGTGAACGGAAGGAGAAGCCCACGCGGAGCCACCTACCGGATCAATATGTTGCCCACCACCAGCCATATCTACTTTGGGAAGGTGACCGGGGCTACGCCTGACGGACGATTGGCCCGTGAGCCGCTCTCCGAAGGGATCTCGCCCTTTCAGGGCATGGACCGCAACGGACCCACGGCGGTGCTCAATTCGGCTCTGAAGATAGATCATCTGAAGACCGGCGGCACTCTGCTCAACCAGAAGTTTGCACCAGATTTCTTTAAGGACGAGAGTAGCATACGCAAGGTATGCCAGCTTATCAGTGGTTACTTCCGCATGGATGGACATCATATCCAGTTCAATGTAGTTTCGGCAGATACCCTCAGGGATGCACAGCAGCACCCGGAGAAGCACCAGGATCTGATTGTGAGGGTGGCCGGGTACAGCGATTATTTCAATGACCTGGGCCCTGAGCTGCAGGATGAAATTATCCGGCGCACTGCACACGAGAACAGCTGAGAAGCATTGCTAATCAGTGATAAACAGTTGTATAGGTCGGGCAAGCATAATTCCGCTTGCTGATTTACTGTTCAGGAGATACTCTTCCAGTGTAAGATCTGAAACCACCACTTTTTCAGCCTTCGATGAAGCGTGCATTAAATGGATATGGCCTTTCTGCCGGATAAGGATTACCACATGCTGAATGCCTAAGCCTTCTATTTCGGTGGTGATCCCTGCAATATCGCCATCCATTAGTTTGCTTTCTACCTCAGCTATGCTAGTTTCAGGAATGTAGAACATCTTTCTGGCTGATATTTGCTTCTCGTGCTTGGCAATGCTTTCAGTCAATGGGATACTATCTTTTAATTGCCTGTAACTACCG
>JAOZQY010000102.1 GCA_029931975.1 Bacteroidales bacterium
TAAAAGAGCAGCAAGGAAATGTCAGCGCTACAGCAAAAGTACTGGGGATCAACCGATCGACCCTTTACCAGAAAATGAAAAAATATGGTCTTTAGCCGTTTCATATGGTCCATCCTGGCCTTTGTAGCGGCCATTGTACTGACTGCCATAGGCTTGGGAATCTACCTTCAGAGGCCTGAATATCCGGTGACCAACTCTTTGTTTATACTGGTCCTGATCCTGGAAACTGTAGCCCTGCTATGGTATCTCACACGAATCAGACGGGATCTCATGAAGTTGATTAATGCCCTGGTAAACGAAGATCCAACTATGCAATTTTCAAGAGTACGGCGAGATCCCTATTTCAATGCCATCCATGCAGGATTCAACTCCCTGATCAGCGATTTCAGACTGGTGCGACTCGACCGGGAAGCCGAGCAACGCTTCTTTGAAGAGACTGTCAACCATGTTCAGTTCGGACTTGTGGCTTTTAATGAAAAAGGAGAGGTGACTTTGGTCAATCAGGCCTTCCTGGAATTATTTGGAATCACTGAGATGCTTCGGCTTGATGTATTAGAAGAGCTAGCCCCTGATTTACCGGCTTTTTTTAAACAGTTCACGCCAGGCAAGGAGACGTTAAAGAAAATAGCCCTTCCGGATGGCCAGCACCACCTGATCTTCCTCGCCTCCGGCTTTGTATTAAAAGGAGAAAAGATAAGCCTCATATCGGTGCGAGATATTAGCCGTGAGATGGACCGGAACGAGTTGGAGGCCTGGCAAAAACTACTGCGCGTCATGCGGCACGAGATCCTCAATTCCATCAGTCCCATCAAGCTCATCGCCGTGAACCTGTCGGAGCGACTTCAGCCAGAGGGGAAGCTTGTGCCGCTTGAGAAGCTTAGCTCGGAAGAGGTCGCAGAGATTAAAACGGGACTGAATACCATTCACCGGCGCGCATCCGGACTATCCGTTTTTCTGGATGCCTATACCAATCTCTACAGAACGCCTGAGTTCAAACCGGAACCCACAGCGATCGCCCCCTTGCTTCATAGGATCACTCAGCTCTTTAAAGAGGAGGCTGACCGCCAGAAGACAAATATAAGTGTGCATTGTAGCAATGATATTCCGGAGGTGCTCATGGATGAAAAAATGATCGAACAGGTGATGATCAACCTGGTAAAGAATGCTTTGGAGGCGGTAAGGAGACAGCCATCCAGGTTTATTACACTTTCGGCAAAAGTGGATACAAAAGAGGTGATCCTCTCGGTGGAAGACAGCGGCAACGGAATTCCCCAAGAGCAAATGGGGAATATCTTCATTCCTTTCTTCTCTACCAAGGAGTCGGGCACCGGGATCGGCCTCAGCTTCTCCCAGCATGTGATGAGATTGCACGGCGGACAGATCAGGGTCAGCTCTACCCCGGACAGGGGAAGTGTGTTCCAATTGCACTTTATTTAAACAAAAGAGCCCGTTTTCAAGTTAATTAATAAAATAGTCTGCCATGCCCATCAACGTACCTACAAATCTCCCGGCCATCGAGGAACTGAAAAAGGAGAACATCTTTATCATGGAGGAAAGCCAGGCCCTCCACCAGGACATCCGCCCCTTACGTGTGGCATTGCTGAACCTTATGCCGGTAAAGATGGTTACCGAAACAGACCTGCTCCGCTCCCTGGCCAATACCCCACTGCAGGTGGAACTGGACCTGATCTATATGGATGAGCATGTTTCGAAAAATACCCCCCGGGAACATATGGAAGTATTTTACAAAACATTTGATGAAATCAGGGATCAGCGTTACGACGGACTGATCATCACAGGCGCCCCGGTGGAACTGATTGAATTTGAAGAGGTGGACTACTGGGATACACTTTGCGAAGTCCTGGAGTGGAGCAAGACAAATGTGAGCAACACCATGCATATCTGCTGGGGAGCACAGGCGGGACTTTACTACCACTACGGAATTAAGAAATACCCTTTGCCTACCAAGGCATTCGGAATTTTCGACCACCGGATTTCGGACCGGAAACACCACTTGGTACGCGGCTTTGACGATGTATTCCCGGCACCCCACTCGCGTTATACCGAGAACCGCCTGGAAGATATCAAAAAGCATCCCGACCTGATCCCCCTGGCCTGGTCACCCGAAGTAGGATCAAATATTGTCCTGTCAAAAGACAATCGCCAGATCTTTATATCCGGACATCTGGAGTACAATCCCCTTACCCTGAAAAGTGAATATGAGAGGGACCGGGCAAAGGGTCTGGATACAGCGATACCGAAAAATTATTTCCCGGACGAAGACCCCTCCAAAGATCCGGTGATCCGCTGGCGAGCCCATGCCAGTCTGCTCTTCTCCAACTGGCTCAATTATTACGTTTACCAGGTTACTCCCTACGACTGGAAGTAAAAAAAGTTCGGTATACTGGGCTTAAATGATTTTAGATTTTACCTTTATGGTTGAAGCAATAAATCCATTTAATCCCAACATCATGATCAAAACAGCTGCCTTTCTCATTGCACTCCTTGTAGCTACAATAAGCCTGAATGCCCAGACCGGGAAAGTGTATGACAATCTCACCATGGATAGTGATATCCTGAAAATGGAGCGGCATTACGCCATCTACCTGCCCCCCGACTATGAAACTTCGGAGCGCAGCTACCCGGTTCTCTACCTCTTGCATGGTGCCGGTGATGACCAGACCGGATGGGTGCAGTTCGGGGAAGTACTGCGTATTGCAGATAAAGCCATCCTTGAAGGAAGTGCTACCTCCATGATTATCGTTATGCCCGATGGCAACAGAGGGCAGCGGGGATATTTCAACGATCCGAAAAATGAGTGGCGCTATGAGGATTTCTTTTTCGAAGAGTTTTTGCCTTATGTGGAAGCCACCTACCGCATCAAAGGAGAAAAAAGGTACCGGGCCATCTCCGGACTCTCCATGGGAGGCGGAGGCACCTTTATGTATGCCCTGCACCACCCCGAGCTCTTCTCCTCTGCCTGCCCCCTCTCTGCCTATTGCGGACCTGAATCAATTAAGAACGCTAAACGCTATACTGGTGGAAAGGGCTGGGAAGAGGCCACAGAAAAAGAGGTCGATGCATGGCAGAAAAGACACTATGTCCCGGCCCTGATTAAGGCCATTCCCGAAGACCAGATCAATGCAGTCAGATGGTACATCGACTGTGGCGATGATGATTTCCTTTTCGAAGGGAACTCTCTGACCCATATTGCCATGCGCAAAAAGGAAATTCCCCACGAGTTCCGTATCCGCAACGGTAGCCACTCATGGACCTACTGGAGAGAAGCCCTTCCGGAAGTACTCTCCTTTGTATCCGATACCTTCCACCAACACTGATTCTGCCATTGATCTGGATCCTTTTTCGTAAATTCCGTGCCAGAAGTGATTAACCTTAAACGCAATCTTATCAATGAAAAAAGCTAGCATCCTCCTTTCGTTCCTGATGATCCTGACAGTAATTACATCCTGCAATCGTGGCCCCGTCGGTTCGTCCGATCCCGGCATCCCGGTGATCTTCGATACAGATGCCAATAATGAACTGGATGACCAGCATGCACTGGCCTACCTGCTGCTCAATGATCAAACTTTTAATGTGCTGGGTATCACAACCAATGCCACCTTCAATGGCGGTGAAATTGAAGAACACAATAAAGAAGCCCAACGGGTAGTTGACATGGTGGGATGGAAAGAAAAAGTAGCGATAATTCAAGGAGCCAATGGTGATTTTACCGAAATAAGAGATCAGTTAAACCAGGAGGCCTATGATGGTTCAGAAGCAGTGGATTTCATCATCCGGGAGGCCATGAAGAAGCGGAAAGAAACCCTGGTGCTGCTGCCCGTGGGAAAACTCACCAATGTGGCCCTGGCCCTGGCGAAGGAACCAGCCATTGCAAAGCGTGTCAGGATCGTCTGGCTGGGATCCAACTATCCCGGTCCTGGAGAATACAACCTGGACAACGATACTGCCTCCATGAACTACATCCTGAAAACTGAGGTCCCCTTTGAAATGGTTACTGTTCGTTATGGCCAGGCCACCGGTACTGCAGCAGTGAAAGCAAAGAGGAGGAATATCTATACCCGTATGCCGGGATGCGGACCTGTGGTGGATGAAGCGGTGACCGGGAGACACGGGGGATCGTTCACCTGCTTTGGAGACTATTCGGTTGATCTGTTCCGGCACATAAGCGACCTGGAGGATGGGTGTTTCCGATCGCTCTTCGATATGGCTGCAGTAGCCATTGTGAAGAATCCCGCCTGGGCCGAATCCTTTGAGATCCCTTCCCCCATATATGTCAATAAGGGATGGTTGGAGCAGCCCGAAAACAGCAGGAAGATCACCATCTGGGAGAACTTTAACCCGGAGGCGATCATGGCTGACTTTTATGCCACCCTGGAATAAACCCCCAACTTTGATAGCACCCTAAGGCAGTATCACGAAACCGCCATATACAAATAGTGCAACGCCCAGTGAGAACAAGTACCTATACAACGGGAAAGAACTCCAGGACGAACAGCTCGGGGGTGTTAATCTTGATTGGTACGACTACGGTGCACGGTTCTATGATCCTGCTTAGAAGAATATCAACAGGCAATCTTTGAGTCACAGTTTGTGCCCTTGGAGCAGGAACCCGGCAAGTGATAAGTGATAAATAATTGGCTTACATACCCTTCCGGACTAAGTTTAAAACAAGTAAGCCCGTTTCGCAATTTCCAAATGTCACACGGTTGTGACATCGGTGCAAAATAGCATTGAGCTTTGATTTTTCTTTTCTGGAAGCATTATCTCTGTAACCCTTGTCATTCAAGGATTCTTAAGAAATAGTCAGTAAGTTATGGTTGTATCGCTGTTATTCATAGGGCTTAAAAAGTTACAGCAATGTGACATTTGACTTTGCCCCTAAGAGCTTACCGAAGGTACAACAGGCTTGACTCCAAAGAGATGTTTTCATATCTTGGTTTAAATACCTTGAGCCATGAAAAGAAGAAAATTCATCGAAACCTCAGCCATGACAGTACCCTTAATAAGCATGTTTCCTGCCAATCTTTCTGCCATTATTCGTGAAACTCCAAAAGGGAAAATTGAAAAACGCGCCCTGGGAAAAACAGGCGAAATGTTATCGATGATCGGATTCGGAGGCATCGTGGTGGATAAGGCAACGACTGAACAGGCAGCCAGCCGGGTCAGGGAAGCCATTGATTATGGTATCAATTACTTTGATGTGGCACCTTCCTATGGCAATGCCGAAGAAATGCTGGGACCTGCCCTGGAGCCTTACCGAAAAGATGTTTTCCTGGCCTGCAAAACAGGCGAGCGAAAAAAAGATGGGGCCCGCCGGGAACTGGAACAATCGCTCAAACGCCTACACACCGACCACTTTGATCTCTACCAGTTGCATGCAGTTACCACGCTGGAGGATGTGGATACCATCTTTGGAAAAGACGGGGCCCTGGAAACTTTTGTGGAAGCACGTGACGAAGGGAAGGTGAAATACCTGGGATTTTCTGCCCATTCGGTGGAGGCTGCCATGGCACTGATGGATGGATTTGATTTTGATACCATCCTCTTTCCCTTCAACTTTGCCGCCTGGTATAATGGGAATTTCGGTCCCCAGGTAATGGAAAAAGCTCAAAAGAAGGAGATGGGTATCCTGGCACTAAAAGCCATGGCATGGAGAAGGTGGGAAGAAGGTGAGGAAAGAACCATTGATAAAACCTGGTACAAACCCCTGACCGATAAAGAGCAAGCCAGGGAAGGTCTCAGATTTACACTTTCTCACCCGGTCACTGCAGCCATTCCCCCGGGTCATGAAGATCTCTTTTCCATGGCCCTTAAGCTGGCCACTGATTTCAAAGCGATGGATAAAAATGAAATTGCAGCCATCAAAGAGAAGGCCATGAAAACGGAGCCCATCTTCTCTTATCCCATGTAAGCCTGATCACTCACCAGAGAGAAGGAAGGTATAATCTGAATTATACTCGGGATGCCCCTCTACCTCCAGTTGCAGGGTAAAACGATCTGCTTTCCATCGCGGTAATTGTGCCTTCAGTACAGGGCCTTCCATGTTGGTGTTTGCTTCAAGAGCCCCAAACTCCCAGGTGCCCAGATCCACTTTCTTCTTTCCGGCCACCAGGGTAGCTGTGAGCACTCCCTGTTCAATCTTCTGGTACAGATCATTGAGCATCCATATCTGAGTGGAAAACTGCTCCTCTTTTTTCCAGACCAGCTTAAAATTCCTGGCACTGGCCAGAACCGGTCTGCATGCACGCTGCACCGCATAGAAGGCAGGTTTTGGAAAGTCGGGCCAGTTAATGATGCTGTTATTGGCCGCTGTGGGCCAGGGTTCATTAAAACACCAGTTGAGTGCCATGGAACAATAAGGTTTCTGCCGCCGCGCCTCCTCATAGATTGCCTTATAACCCTCACATTGCAATAACTGTCCCCTCTCCACCAGCTCCTCCAGACTGGCTGTCCTCCCGAAATATTCCTCAATCATATCCGGCATCAGCCAGGTCTCTCCCACCCATGCATTATAGGCATGGTGACTCTCCCAGGAAGTCCCTTCCCGGGGTGGCCACATCTCTTTTTCAGGGATAATGGCTTCCAGAATCTCCACCGATGAGGGAGACGGGATCCCAAATTCAGTATAGGCTGTATTATGGGCCCCGGACATGGTGGAATAAACCTCCTCACCGCTCTCCTGGTCACGAAACACATAATGACCATGCCCCATGCCCATCAGCGGGGAAGTGCTTATAAATGGGGTGTTGGGATCCAGTTCCAGGCACAGACTGTTGAGCATTCTGATGGCCAGGGACTGATCGGTCATCCCGCTCCAGGAGTTAAATAACTCATTCCCCCCCGACCACATGGCAAGAGAAGGGTGCTCCCTAACCCGACTGATAATCGATTCTGCCTCCTGTTTCAATATTTCCAGGTATTCCGGGCTATCCTCGTAATTGTTGCAGGCCAGTGGAAACTCCTGCCATACCAGGATCCCCTTTTCATCACACATTTTGTAGAAGGACTCCTTATTGACAATGCCACCTCCCCAGACCCTGAGCATATTGAAATTGGCCTCTGTGGCGCGGTCCAGCAGCTCTTCGTACCTGTCATCATTTATGATTCCCGGAAAGATCTCCGGGTTCACCCAGTTGCTTCCCTTACAAAATATTTTTCTTCCGTTGATCTCCAGCTGGATGGGGGCCACGCTCCTGGTTTTGGGAAAGCCCGCAGGCTCGCTCCAGGCTCCCTCGTTCATTATCAGCTTCACCTTTCTGAAACCAATCTTGCCCTCCATCGTCTGCAGGAACTTTCCCGAAGGATCGGTCAGTTCAATGGAATATGTATACAGGTAGGGATCTCCATGATCATGTGGCCACCACAACTCAGGATTACTAATTTTTGTATAAAGTACTCCCCTGTCATTGTAGGCCCTCATAAATCCCATATCAACCATATTGCCTTTGGCATCGGAAAGTATCCACGCCATTTTGCAGCCACTCAGATTATTTCCCAGTGCCTCCGCCTTCACAAAAGCTTCATCCATATCCTCACTCAGGGAATAATTCAGCCTTACTTCCTTCATATGTGTTTCGGGAATAAGTTCTATCCAGGTATCATCCCATATACCACTGGGAACCAGTCGGGGATGCCAGTCCCATCCATAACTGACCGCCGGCTTAACAGATGCCGATGCCTGGCTGCGGTCGGCAGGTAAGGGATGTTTCTTTGGAATGGGATATATCTTTATCCGGATTTCATTCTGAACCTTAAGCAAAGAGGTCAGGTCCAGCCTGACCGGAGTAAACATTCCCTCCTGTTGAAGTAATTTCGTTCCGTTAAAGGTGATTTCAAACTCGTAATCTATACCCAGGGAACGAAAAACCAGGAGATCTCCATTTTGCATGCTTGGCTTGATGAACCTGCCCACATACTCAAACTCATGATCCTCCATCCAGAGATAGTCCTTCCAGTTCTCCGCATAATAGTAATGGGAATAGCCTTCTGCCTTTGCAATATCGAGTTGCACAGCACCAGGCACATGGGCTTCTGCCTGTTTCAGTTTACCGGGATCACTATCGGTCTCATACTCCAGTGTCCAATTCAGTTCTATGGGAGTCTGTGCCATCAGATGGCCACAAAAGAGTGTAGCTACTAAAAAAAGAAGCGTTCTATTCATGTAATAGATCTTAGATTGAGGCACTGTCCCGGGAATAGGTCTCGGGTAAAAAAGCCCCGGCCACCGATACGATGGCCAGGGATAGAGCAAGTAAGATCGTCAGGACCCTGAGGATCTTCGTATGTTTCAAATGCATTAATCAGAATACTTAGAGAATACTAACAAAACGAAGCTGTCAATTTAGCCCGCTACCCAGGTACCGGACTGTTCAATATCTCCAAAATAATAAACCCAGGAACCATTCCCGGAAGCATCCCATTCCATATGATAGAAAAGTACATCATTCAGATAGTAATCCACGGTACCGGAACCATCTGCATTGATAAGGATGTCGTAACTCATGAAATTATCAACACCTGTCTCGCTTGATTCATATCTCCAGTCAATATGATAGTTGCCATTTGCATCAAGACTCCAGTTGTAAATCCAGTGCAGATCTACTAAATCTGAATTTTCCGTATCCTGGAGATAGAGCCAGTTAAAACTGTAAACCACCTGACCCCCGGTGCCATCCTTCTTTTCCCATGCTGAGATATAGTCGGCTTTGGCTCCAGCACCATACTGGATCTGCATGGTCCAGTATTTTTTGGAACTATCTTCATCATAGGTCCAGTAGAAGGTCCAGACTTCACCTCCATAGGACCAGGTCCACTGCCAGGTATCCCCTGATGATTTTTTGGATGTTTTAACAGCATTGTCGGGCACATCCATGTTATCCATGAAAGAGGACATATCCAGAGCACTTTCAATCATATCAACACATTCCTTTGCCATATCATCGTCAGATGCCTTCAAACCGGCAGGCAATAGATCCATAACTGTCTGGCTTTCAAAAGAGAGTTTTGCGAAATCTTCTGGTACTTCCTCCTCATCCTTATTGCATCCTGTAAATGCGATAGCAAAAAGGAAAAGAACTGCCCATCCTTTTAATAAAATATTTCTTTTCATAGTCTATTTGTTTTATTGTTTTGATAATTGACTGAAATAAATGCATATTATCAAAGTTAACAGTTTAATCTAAATTATCAATCCCTTACCAATACCATGAAGATGTTAGATTGAATAGTTTTCAATTCAAGAGCTTAGCCCAACTTGGGCTTGAGCGAGCGTAACATTCAGTTAACCAGGTTGGTGTGATTATAGATTTCATGTTTCGGGTACAACAGATTTTTTCATGGTAAAGGGTTGATATTTGAAATCCCGTGCATCGTAGATCTCTCTCACTTTCACTTTGGGCAGGCTGCTCTTTTTAATTCTGATTAGTTTGTCGCCTTTTGTTTTCATGCTGGAGGTAACCATCTTCTGTGTGTTCATTATACGGACAATATTTCTCCAGTCATGGTTAATACTGTGCTGCTTCAATTGATACCTGATAAAGGCTACCAGTTGGTATGCCAGCAAGCCCAAAAACAAATGTGCCTCGGTATTTTCATCCTCATTGTGGAAAACAGGACGCAGTGACAGGTCTGTTTTTAATACCCTGAAAGTGGCCTCTATCTCAGTGAGTGTGTTATAAATGGTCCACAGCGTGGTTTCCTGGCTCTC
>JAOZQY010000103.1 GCA_029931975.1 Bacteroidales bacterium
GGTACTTCATGAAGAATATAGTTTTTTTCCACGAAATTTAAAGAGGATACGAAAAGATCATGTTCACCTCTGACTGAGTTCCAGTTAAATTTATGTTTGTTTTGAAGGAAAATATGAAAAAATTATTGATTGAAATAATAACTAGCATTTTTATAGCTGTTATTTTTTTGATATTGTCTATTTTAAACTGGAATGGAGCGATTAAAATAGTATCAGCAGATCAAGTTAAGCCCAATTATGTGCCGGGTGAAGTGCTGGTCAAATTTAAAACAAAGATCAGCTTAAGCGCAGCAAGAAACAAAGCAGCATCTTTTTCAATGGTTACGGCCCAGGAGTATAAATTTTTCACTAAAAAAACTAGATTGCCCTATCTTCTATTGCGGTCAGGAAAAATGACCACCATGGAGATGATGAATTTACTCCAAAAAGACCCGGATATCCTATTTGTATCTCCAAACTATAGAAAAAAACCAGCCCAGGTTTTCCCTGATGATCCAAAATTTGAATTGCTTTATGGATTTCATAATAGTGGGCAGGTCAATGGGATACCTGATGCAGACATTGACATGCCAGAGGCTTGGGAGAAGACAACCGGTTCCCATGATGTGGTCCTGGCAATTGTCGATACCGGGGTGGATTATCTCCATGAAGATCTTGCCGCCAATATGTGGCATAATCCCCTGGAGGTTGCCAATGGTATAGATGATGATAACAATGGGTATGTGGACGATATATTTGGCTATGATTTTGCCAGAGATAATTTTGGAAGCAATGGCAGCAATCCCATGGACTTTGATGGTCATGGCAGCCATATTGCCGGCATTATTGGTGCTGTTGGTGACAATGACATTGGAATATGTGGAGTTAACTGGATTGTCAGTATAATGGCGATAAAAGCAACGCGACCAGATGGATTCTTTTATGATTCAGATTTATTGGAAGCCTATGAATATATTACCCTCATGAAAGAGAATTATGATATCAATATTGTAGCGGTTAATGCCTCATATGGTGGAAGGGGCAGAAATCCAATTTTAAAGGATGCCATTGAAGCCATGGGTACTGCAGGCATTGTATTCTCTACAGCAGCCGGGAATGAATCAGCTGATAATGATACAATTGCAAGTTACCCTTCTAACTATAATCTAGATAATATAATTTCTGTGGCTTCCACAGACCGCAATGATCTCTTGTCTGATTTTTCCAATTATGGTGGCAGCTCAGTTGATCTTGCAGCACCTGGTTCAAACATAATGTCAACTCTTCCTGAAGGCATAGGCACAACAACAGATCCTTATGTTGAATCAGGATCCGAGACATTTTATGCATATTCCATGGAATACAGCGGGCAGACTGATCAATCGGGTATCAGCGGAGATTTGTATGATTGTGGGTCAGGTCTTGAGGCAGATGATTTTCCATACAATGTCAATGGTAACATCGCTCTTATTGAGCGTGGTGAAATTACATTTGCTGAAAAGGTAACCAATGCCATGACAGCGGGTGCAACAGCAGTGATAATTTATAACAATATCCCAGGAGAACCCGATGGTTTTACCCTTGGCTCAGCCAGTTCATGGATACCTGTTATCGCTTTAACACAGGAAGACGGAGCAGCCATGATTAACCTTGGCACAGCCCCGGTCACAGTGTACAACATGCCGTCTCAATATGGATATATGGACGGAACATCCATGGCAGCACCCCATGTCACAGGCACCATAGGATTGCTTGCTGCACAATACAGCAATGAAAATGCTGTGACCAGAATTCATAGAATATTTGAAGGTGTGGATCCAATTGTCTCATTATCAGGCCAGGTAATCACCGGCGGAAGACTTAATGCCAATAACGCAATGAATTTTATACCAGTAAGTCCTGAGCCTGATATTAAAATCAATGGATCAGACACCCCAATTATCGTAGATACTCAGTCACCTGTTACCATTAATGTCAGCCTTGATCCAGGCAGTTATAATACTTCCATGTCTGCTGAATACTGGATAGTTGCAGATACGCCTTCAGGATTGTTTTCTTATGTGCACCCAAATGGATGGCAGTCTGGATCGGTTCCAGCAGCCAGGTCTTATCGATTTTTGTCCCTTTCATCTGTACAAATTCTCAACCAGGTTTTACCTGCCGGAACATATACAATTATCTTTGGTGTTGACGGTTTGCGAGATAATATTTTTGATCAAACCTGGACAGATAGCATGGAGGTAATAGTAAGAGATGAAGAGTAAACAACACCGGAAGCCTGTTGCAGGGCTTAAAAATTTTACCTTAAGTGTACTGCAATCTGTAAAATCAATGGGTAAATATATTTTCTGGTTCGGCCTCCTCTATCTTATATTAGGTTCAGGCCAGGCTCTTAGTTATGACTGGTCAACAGGCCAGGGGCCCTATGGCGGAGATCGGGCGCGTGTGATTTTTGATCCCAACAATCCTGATATTATGTATACTGATTCCTTTGATTATGCAGGTGTGTCCATTTCCCGGGACAGCGGACAGACCTGGTCTCAAACCAGTATTGATGACGGTCTTTCTTCTATTGCAGTTATAGATAAAAACGGCACCACACGAGTTTTTGCTGCTCTCCATGGCATTGGTTCAGCCGGTCTGTATATGTCTGAGGATAACGGAGAAACCTGGGTAAAACTATTTTCTGATTCCGGCCTTAACATCAAAACAGACCCAAATCGCTCTAACCGGCTAATCTTCTTGACTCCAGATGAAAACAGTCCTTTTTCTGTTTTGCACTTTAGTGAAGATTATGGAGATACCTGGCAGAGATTGAACCCGCCCTACTCTTTTATTTTCAGTCCCGTGACCACACCTACTGATGACATAGCATTTGACCCTACAGATCCTGATATCATTTATCTGGGGACAAATATGTATGCCATATGTACAAATCAGGCAACATGCCTGAAACAAGAAACCGCAATTTTCAAATATGATATGACTTCCAATACTATAACAGCTATTTATGAACCAGGTAAATCCGAAAAGCTTTCCATGATTGATGTTGTGGCTGTTAATGGTAATCCGGTTGTTTATGCCTCCTTTATGCAGCGCCGCTACAGTGGTTTTATCAACTCTGCAAACGCTGGTCAGACCTGGCAGGATATCTCTTTGCACACATATTCATCAAATGGCACTTTTCTTAAAACAGTCAAAAATCCGATAATCACAGGCTTTCTTGTGCACCCGATCGATCATTCCTTTATTGTAGGTGTAATCAATAGCCTGAATTCAAGCATTGATCGTGGTCTTTATAAAAGCTTAAACGGCAGAAACTGGTTACAGGTGAGCCAGACATCCTACACCACTCTGCAATATCTCAGGGATATGATTTCAGTTCATCCTGATAACCCGGACATCCTCATGGCAGGTATGGCGGAGGAGGCTGTACAAATGAGCAGTGATCGGGGTTTAACCTGGACAATAACCAACAAAGGGCTTGGTGGTTACAATATTTTTGATACTGAGGTAGACCCTATAAACAATAATATTATTTATTCTCTTGGCGAAAACGTAGTCTACAAGAATACGGATGGCCTAAGCACTGATACCTGGACGAGCCATTTTTTAAATCCACCTGCACCCACTGCCAACCTGGAAGGTGGTATTGCCATCAATCCAATCAATAGTGATATCCTGCTCGTGGGTGCAGGCTGGGACCTTTCAGCTGGCAGTCATAATGGTGGAGTCTATAAAAGTACGGATGGTGCTGACTCCTGGACTGCCGTACTTACTGATGGGAATCCCCAGATTATGAAAATTCTCTTTTCTGCCCATAACCCAGATTTGGCAGTTGCTGTAGCTATGAGAGATACATCCTCTTCCAGTACCGGCAGAGGAGTATATGTTTCCAACAATGCCGGTGATACCTGGCAGTCTATGTATTCATTAAGTGATATGTATGCAATAGCAGAACATCCCTCAAAATCGTGTATACAAATTGCTGCCGGAGCTTCAGGTTCCCGGCCCACACAAGGAATGCTTCTGTTTACCAGCAATTGCTGGCAAGACATATCATACATGCCTTTATCCACGGGCTATCTCACTGGAGTTGCCATAGTTACTAATCCAGAGGATTCAAATGGTTATTATGTGATAACCAGCACCAATGATGGTACAATATTACGAATTAATACTCTTACTGGTCAGTCTGAAGAGGTCTTGAGTATTGCCAATGTTACAGGTACAAGTATCCATGTGAATCCGCAATATTCTAATGAGATTTATGTCAGTACGACCTGCGGCTATGAGGGGGATTGTACAGGTGGCATTTATCAAAGCACAGAGTTCGGGAGCAGCGGTAGCTGGCAGGAATTTAATGAAGGGATGAAAGGATCTCACCTGGATGACTTTAACCTCTCCTTTAATCCAGATGGTAAGACAATTTTTGCCAGTTCCCTTAACGGTGTTATTAAGCGAAACATAAATGAAGAGTAAAAATATCGCAAACATTG
This sequence comes from Bacteroidales bacterium, assembly GCA_029931975.1. Lineage (GTDB taxonomy): Bacteria > Bacteroidota > Bacteroidia > Bacteroidales. The sequence goes on from JAOZQY010000103.1 coordinate 4,479, forward strand.
ATGCATTTTTGATATTCTTTATAAATTGACAAATTCATTGGGATTTGGTAATTATTTTATTGTAATATTAATAATCCGTGATCATTCCATAATCTTTATAAAAAGACTAAACTTTATAAGAAAACTGGATAAAAAATTACGGGAATATTGGAGAGCTGGTCTTTCTGCAATGATCCGTTTTTTTATTTAAGGGGAAAAACATGAAAAAACTCATTATATTTACCATTACTCTGATTGTAATTTCATTGAACGGTCATCTGAATTTGAATAATGCCTATGCAGCTGTGATCCAGATAGCGGCAGGAGATTATCATACCATCGGGTTGGAAGAAGACAATACTGTCGTGGCGGTGGGAAGCAACGTGTACGGGCAGATTGACTTGTCTTCCTGGACAAATATCAGTCAGATTGCTGCCGGCGGTTTTCATACGGTTGGTTTAACAGCTAACGGTAGAGTAGAAGCGGTTGGCCTGGATAATCACGATCAGACTGATGTGTCTTCCTGGAGAAATATAATTCAAATTGACGCAGGGCTCTATCAAACTATTGGACTGGAACAGGACGGAACAGTTGTAGCCGTGGGTTACAATGATGACGGTAAGCTCAATGTGTCTTCATGGGCCAGTATCATCCAGTTTGCAACGGGACGGAATCATACAGCCGGGGTAAAGGAAAACGGTACTGTTGTGGCGGTGGGCTCCAATGATGACGGCCAGCTTAATGTTACTTCCTGGCGGGATATCACCCAGGTCGCTGTTGGAATGTCCTATACAGTGGGGTTGCAGGAAGACGGCGAAGTCGTAGGGGTGGGAATAAATGACAAAGGACAGCTCAATGTGTCTTCATGGACCAATATAAAACAAATCGTTGCCAGGGAATCCCATACCATCGGATTAAAAGAGGACGGCACAGTTGTGTCGGCCGGGAGCAACCTTTACGGCCAGCGCAATGTATCTTCCTGGACCAATATCAAGCAGATCGCCACGGGGCGGTATCACACAGTGGGACTAAAGGAAGACGGCACAGTGATGGCTGTGGGCTCCAATAATGGAGGCCAGCTTGATGTCTCTCCCCTGAACCCGGGTATAAACACCTATTATCCTGATTCTGACGGGGATGGATATGGTGATGGAGATAATCCCATTGAGGCTCTTACTCTGCCTTCCGGTTATGTGGATGATAATACAGATTGTAATGACATGGATGCAGGGATTCATCCAGGGGCCGACGAAATAGCATGGGATGGAATTGATCAGGATTGTAATGGCAGTGATCTGGAGAGTTTAACTACTTATTATTATGATTATGATGGAGACGGCTATGGAAATCCTGATATTTCCTACCAGGGAATCACTCTTCCCTATGCCTATACCACTGACAATACAGACTGTAACGACATGGATGCAGATGTCCATCCCAATGCCCAGGAAACTGCAGGGGATGGAATTGATCAGGATTGCAATGGCAGTGACTTACCAATTTTAATTACCTATTATTCTGATTCCGACGGGGATGGATATGGTGATCCCGGCAATTCAATAGAATCAAGTACCCAGCCCTCCGGGTATGTGGAAGACAATACAGATTGCAATGACCAAGATGCAGGTGTTCATCCAAATGCCCAAGAAACAGCAGGTGATGGAATTGATCAGGATTGCGATGGAGCTGATATGTCATCACTAACCACTTACTATTCAGATATGGATGGGGATGGATATGGTGATCCGGACAATTCTATGGAATCAGCCAGCCTCCCGTCCGGCTATGTAACGGATAATACAGATTGCAACGATGATGACTCCAGTATTTATCCGGGAGCTGCTGAACAATGCAATGGAGAGGACAATAATTGCAACCAGATTATTGATGAGTGCTGTGACGGTATCCCCGGGCAGATCACATTAATTTCCCCTTCAGGCACAATAGAAGAAACCGTGACCGAATTTGTCTGGAAAGAAGATCCCTGTGCAACCTTGTATAAAATATATGTCCAGAATTCATTGAATAATTTTAAATTCAGCCAATGGTATGAGATTGCAGATAATGATGACGATTATCCTGAAGTAAACTGCCAGGATGGGGAATGTTCCATTATTCTGGATTCTGTATTGGAAAGTGATGAATATGAATGGTTTGTGATGGGTTCCAATGACAGCGGCGGCGATGGTTCTTGGAGCAGCGGTATGGATTTTATTGTGCAGGGTGATGACTCACCGCCTTCCATGGCTGTCCTTGTTTCTCCTTTGGATGTGGTTTTCCGATTTCCGGGGGAAAATACCGTGACCTTCACCTGGAATGGAGACGATAAAACAGCCTGGTATCGCCTGGCGGTATGGGACAGGGAGGATAATACAATTCACTCACAATGGTATGAATCCTCTAAAATCTGTTCAGAAGGCAGCTGCTCTGTCACCCCTGCTTCGGCATTTGAAGCAATGGAATATCAATGGTGGGTTGAAAGCTGGAATGAATTTGGAAGTGTCTGGACGGGAGACGGAACCATATTTACGGCGAAATGATATGAATGAGAAGACAGATCAAGCTCAAGGAATGGGATTCTATTCTTGACCACTTGGCAATAATGATTACCATGTGCGGATCTCTGCTGAAAATATTTAATAATTAATTGATTTAGGAGTTAAAAAAATGTTTACAAAAATGGTGCCTCTTGACAAAGAAAAACATGCAGGATTAAAACTGAACCCGGTTGATGGCTTCGGCTTTGCTTCGAAACTGACATATTCTCTTCTGGGAGGATCTGAAGTTGCTGAAGCCTCAAAATCATTTCCAATAGTTTTCCCTCAGAAAAGTGAAAAAAATGAACCCATTCTACCCATGGCATTACTTTCCTTTACCAAAAATGAAAATCATTTTGTCGGAAAAGATGGAAAGTGGAAAGCGGATTATATTCCAAATCATTTAAAGCGATATCCCTTTATTTTTGCCGCAGTACCTGAAAAAAAAAATGAGTTTGCCGTGATGATCGATACAGAGGCTCCTCAATTAAATGAGAAAGAAGGTAAATCTCTTTTTACTGAAAAAGGTGAACCGGAAAAAATTGTTACTCAGGTTAAGGAATTTCTCAGCAAATTTCAGGTAGATATCTTGAAAACTCAAAAAGTATTATCTCTTCTGGAAGAAAAGGATGTGCTGATATCCAAAGAGTTCAAAATTACCCAGGGTGATAAAAAAAGTGCCTTGAGGGGTTTCAGAATCGTTGATATGGAAAAACTTGCAAAATTAGATGATGCAACCCTTGGTAAATGGGTTCGAAACGGCCTTATGGGTATTATTTATTCCCATATTAATTCATTCACTAATCTTCGAAAAGTTGCAGATAGCCAGGGAGCTGCAGAAAAAAAATAGATCTTATCCCTTGATCAAACCAGGTCAATCTATGCCCTACCTTATGCTCTATAAGGCAGGGCATTTATTTTTTTACCCCCTTGCCAGTTGGAAAATTTTCCCGAAAGGAAAACAAGCCCGAAAGGAAAACAAGATTGTATTGTCAACCTTTTTTATACAATCAATTAGAAACCGTTAAGCCGGTATCCTGCCATAACTCAGGGAACCGGCCCACTTACAATACAGGAAAATCAAAATATATCAGGAAAGACTCATTTTAACATTCCTGTTTTGAGAAGTCAGATGGGAAAGGGACCTTACATGATCGTATATGGTTGCCATAATTCCAGTCCTGGCCCAGTCCGCCAGTATCTTATCATCCAATTGTTTTAACTTTTCCATATCGATAATTTTAAATTTCTGCGTTATGTTTTTTTGGTTATTAATCTGAACATGAAGCTCCTTTGATTGAAGAATTCCCGTTTCAGCCACTTTCTTAAAAATTTGTTTTGTAGCTGTCAACTCCTGGTGATGCTGTTTAAGCGCGTTAAAAATATTCATTATAAAATCAACCGGTTTTCCGTCTGCCGTAAAAAGTGGATCACCCATATTGGATTCAAAATGCGGTGCATCCCTGTCAATGCACAATGCCATCTCCTCCTGTCCTTCGGCCTGATTGCCCCTGCCTGTTTTTGCAAGAGCAAAAGGATAGAGCCTGAAATATGCAGGGACATATGAAGTTTTCCAATTCCCTTTTTCATCCAAATAGGAATTGGTATCCTTTACATAGGACAAAATTCCCATGGGGCTGACCTCCTCTCCTTCTTCAGGAAATACAATGGGATAGGACATAAATGTCTTGGCCATCTCTGATATGGAAAGACCCACCAAGGAGGTTTTTCTTGCAAATTCGAAACTGCTTACTTTCATAAGCCTTAAATCCTGATGCCTGGTACTGTCAAGAACTTCCAATTTTTTAATCATCAAATATACTGCTCCTGTTTATAAGTTACGAATCAAATCTATTTTAAATCTAAATCAAACCATCATGAAAATCGTTCTGAATTCCTGACAATTCAATTTGCCCGACCAGTTGCAGGGTTTGGCCAGAATCCTGGGGCTTTGTGGATAAGGATTCTGCAGAATTTATGGAAAAAAGCTGCCCATAAATACCTCCAAAGGATCCATCCTGGCCTGCTGACTGCCAGACAGCCACAAAACCTCCCCCGGAAAGAGGCGCGACAGCAGGTGCCCACTGAAAATTATCTGTAAATGTATTGACCTGGAACTCACTGCCGGTCAGATTCCCACCCTGGTCAAGACGTTGTCCGAACATACCGTATTCAGAACCGTCCTGAATCTCAGATTCCAAGAGGATAACAAAGCCCCCGTCATCCAATGTGGTAATAACGGGATCTTCCTGGTTATAAGCGGTCTGGGTGTTCACCATGAATTCGCTTCCCTGTTTTACCGGGGTGGTAATGGTTTTATTTCCTGAGTCATCATTATCAATAATTATCGCATTACCGGATACCTCACTCCTGCCAACTTATTTCAAGGTTTCATTGATCATATGCTTACGTTAGTATACAAAAGAAAAAACAGGCTTACAAGAATATTTTAGAGGTATTATGCGGATAACGGTAAATTTCCAGCCAAGTCCTAATCGTATCCTGTTTAAAATATAGGGAATGCTAATCACTCGGTGATTGGGAATTCAAGTTAGCTGCTCTGATCAAACTTGCAAGGGATGGCATTTTAAATTTTTTACTTATTCGGTCAAAAATATATTTAAATGGATTGATCGATAGTTTTTTGGAAGTTTCAACAGTCGTCATCATTGAATCTTTAGCATCCGTTCCCTCCTTAGTTATTGTTTGGAGACTAACATCTGCTCTT
>JAOZQY010000269.1 GCA_029931975.1 Bacteroidales bacterium
CAGCCATCGACGGCATGAAGCTGGGCGCCTTTGATTATCTGATGAAACCCTGTGACATTGATGCGCTCATAGCCAAGGCCAGGGAAGCTTTGGAAAAGAAAAGAAAACACGAAGAAAAAATTATGGATGCCCGGATGAAAGAGATAACCGACCGGATGGTTTAGGGAAAAGAGGGATGTTATGATCTGGAATGATAAAGAAGAGATTATCAATGTTTTGCTGGTTGATGATGAAAAAGGATATGTAAATGTCCTGACCAACAGGCTGTCAAAAAGATCTATCCTTGCAACCAAAGCCTTTTCCGGTACAGAAGCCATACAGGTTTTGAGGAAAAAAGATTTTGACGTGCTGGTTCTGGACTTGAAAATGGAAGATATGGATGGAATCGAAGTGTTAAGAATTGTGAAAAAAATGGCACCTGATCTGCCGGTGATTATTTTGACAGGACATGGTTCCCAGGAAGCAGCCAGGGAGGGAATTTCTTTTGGGGCCTTTGATTATCTGACTAAGCCTTGTGAACTTATGGAATTAATAGAGAAGATCAGACAAGCGTATCACCAGCAATTGGACGGATCAAAATGATCTCATTCTGGAGTAAATTTTATAACCCTTGTTGAAGAAGAGTTGAAACAGCTGAAGATTGAGGAGAAAACATGTTTTTTAAGACAAATGAATTTAAACTCTGTGCTGCCTTATTGGTAGGTGTTATCGTCTTTCTGCTACCCAGACCCGAGGGAACACAATTCAAAATAACCGGGGATGCAGGCAGAATACTCATGCAGAGTGTGAGCGGATATTTTGATATTGTTTCTGGTACAAAGGCAAAAAGCCAGACAGAATCCTATATTGTAAAGGCTAAAGTCCCCGGATCATTGGAAGCCAGTGCTAAATTTTTAACCCAAAAAACAAAGGATTTAAATCTGGAAGCAGTCAAAGTGGATTATGTTGACGGACTTTCACCCAAGGCAAAACGATTTTTAGCCATTCTTGCGGTTCTTATCATATTGTTTGTGGTCGAGCCCATTCCTTTGGAAATAACAGCCGTCTGTATCGGGGTTTCCCTGGTTATTTTTCAGATTACCGATGTGAAAAATGCCTGGGCTCCCTATATGCACCCTGTGGTCATTTTTATCATGTGCTGTTTGATTTTTGCCATTGCCCTTGATAAAGCAGGCTTAACAAAAAGGCTGGGATATTATATAATCAAAAAGGCCGGGAACTCAGTTACCCGTTTTACCTTTATTATTGCCATCGGGCTGGGGCTTGCCTCATCCTTTATGCATGATGCTGCCGCCTGTGCCATTGGCATTGTGACCATGCTGCCGTTGATGCGGGCCGTGGGTATAGAACCCCATACCAGCACTGCCAAATTTATGATGCTTTCCCTTCCCTTTGCCTGCTCCTGCGGAGGTATGGGAAGCCTTATTGGAGGCGGGAGATGCATGGTTTCAGCGGCTTTTTTAAAAGAGTTTACAGGGGTTGAGATCACTTTTTTTGACTGGATAATGTATGCCATGCCAGCGGCCATGATTACAGTGCCTATAGCTGTATTTATTGTATATCTGGTGTTCAGGCCGGACCCAAAGTTCAAGCTGCCGGATTTTGATGAAGAGTTGGGGCCCATGACAAGTCTTGAGAAAAAAACCCTGGCCATTATTGGAATTTCATTTGTTCTCTGGCTGACCAAGGGAATTCACGGGTATCATTATTCCGTGACCGGTATGCTGGGGGTGACTGCCCTGGTATTGTTCAAGGTATTAAAATGGAGAGATATCAATGACAATCTGGAATGGGGAACGGCCTTGTTTATTTTTGGCGGCGGTATTGCCCTGGGTCTTGCCATGGGATATTCAGGGGCTGCAGATTATTTTGCCAATCTGTTCTTTCCTTTGATCCAGGGAAAAGGCTGGCTGGTACTTTTTATTGGTGTGGGTGTTTTTGGAGCCATGGTAACCAATGCCATGGCCAATGTTGCGGCAGCAGCCTTGATTCTACCCATTGTGATTCCCATGGCACAGCTGGAAGGGGTTGACCCTGTGGTTCTGGCCCTGTGCCTGGGTATGGCCACCTCCTTTGCCATGCTTCTTGTGATTGGATGTCCCCCCAATGCCATTGCCTATAGTTACCGGTATTTTAAATCATCAGACCTTACAAAAGTAGGGCTGGTTGCCACACCGATTTTGTTGACTGTTCTGGTCATTGTTGCAAGTGTGTGGTGGAAAATACTGGGTTTAATATAAACTGGGGAGGTATTGGAAAAAAATCATGGAACCAACAGCTGATGGGAAAATTAATCTTTTATTGGTGGATGATGAAGAAGGGTTCAGGACAGCAATTGCCAGAAGACTTGCTAAAAGAGGAATGAATCCTTTCCAGGCATCCCATGGACAGGGGTGCCTGGACATCCTTGAGAAACAGCCCATGGATGTGGTGGTGCTGGATGTAAAAATGCCCGGGATCAGCGGCATTGAGACTTTGAAAGCCATTATGCAGGAATATGAAAAAACCCAGGTAATCCTTTTAACGGGTAATATTGCTGTTTCCGATGGAATTGAAGGGATAAAATCCG
>JAOZQY010000104.1 GCA_029931975.1 Bacteroidales bacterium
GAGATGAGCGTGTAGAAATGGCATGTGAGCAAATAATTGAAAGATACCAATGGTAGCAGGTTTAGACATATTCATTTAAGATATAACTGAAGAATTGCCAGGAAAGGAATTATTCAGAAATATGGGAATTGGGAGAGTTTCTCCGGAAAGCGTATTGGATCAATTAATCAAGGTCTTCAGCCTTGAAATTTAGACACCAAAATTAGACATCGATTTAGACACTAAAACAGGCTATAACCCTGGTAAAATGGTTGAAGAATACTTGTATCAAGCCCCGTCCGGACCGCTTAATCGTTCAAAAACCCGACAACAAATTTTTTACATTTAATGCAATAGAGAATAAAAGTCATCTGCGTAAGCATTGATGGTATCTCTGGGATGAATTTCCCAGCCAGAATTTGCGATGTACTCTATGAACCAGGAGATTTCTTCGTGATCGTTGTAAAATTCCACAAAAGGGGAGTAGTTAGCTTTTAAAAGTATTTTCCCCATAAGCGCTGTGGATTCCATAGCTTCTAGATAAAAATAGGAGACTTTGTCAACCTTCAGGATGTTCACTTCTCTCACGGTTTCAAACAGGAGATGAATCTCAACGGAGTCGAGTTTATTAATCAGCTCATCCTGTGCAAGAAATATTTCGATAGAAGGGAATGCAAACTGGAATACATCGGAATAATCAGGAGGGTAATAGGCTTCGCAGTCCATATCCATTTTTTGATATCGGTCAAGAATAACAGAAAAAAAATCAGGTCTCCTTAATAGCACCCCTATTCCAGGGGACCAGTAGCTCAGATGATTAAAGCCAAGTTGACGAGAATCATAAGCAATAAAGTCCATAAAGAAGGGGTGGTTCAACAGGCTCTCAAGTAATCCTTCGGTTGAGATAGTCTCCAATACATCATCCGGGATCTGAAGGGCTTCTCGAATATTTCCTTCATAGGATTTCCACTCTTCCGTACCGGGGACTATAGGATACTGATATGTGTCAGAGTATTCAAAAGCCAGGCATCCGTCGTCAGGCTCTTCCTCTGAGGTTTTTTTGCATCCAGACAGTGCAAAAACGAGAATTATAAAGCAAAGAGCTACTCGCATTATCGGATTATTGGGCTTAGGAGCAATGTACTAAATATCACACTTCTTTGAAATCTTCTTGATATGTTCTTTGCTCACTGCTACCTAAGGCTTTATTCCCCTGAAGTCAGTGTGTCCGCTCATTTTCATCACGTCCTGGATCTGGATTACTCATAGTATTGAGTATACTCCTTCGGGAGTGATCCCAGCTTCCGAATCTCGATATTTTTATAGAATAACTCGCTTGCTTCGCTTTGTAATTGAATCTTTCCTTTTTCCATGGGGATCTTTTGGCCATCCTGTACGTACCTGGAATTTCTGAGTATCATGACTACTTCTCCATTTACAATGTGTATGCTTTTATTTTCAAAACATATTAACTCCAGCGTGTTCCATTCTCCATGAGGCTTTTCAAAGTTAGCGCTGCGCATACAGTAACCGGGTATTTCTTCCCCGGCACCCATGGGTAGGAAGGCCTGGCTTTTATCGGCCACCGGATTCATGATGTATTCCGGGATAAATGCCCTGATATCAATGGCTGAGTTGGCCTGGTTCCAGAAATCTCCAAAATGCCCTTCCATCACCTGAAATTCCTGTGAAAGCATCCAGGACCTCCATCCTTCGGCACCATGAGGACCAATGGAGTGGTACAAAATGCCCGAGTCTTTTAGCAGATCTTTTCTTGGGTGCCATTTCTTGTCACCCCACTTTACCTTCATCCTGAGGTGGTAATTGGCATAATCTTTCTTGCTAGCTACACATCCATAGATTTCACCACTTATTTTTAATACGGGTTCATCATCTTCTGTTATTACTGTGAAAACACCGTATTGGTCCTGATTTACTCCAATGGGAGCCAGTACCTTCCCGTCCTCGTCTTTAGGGATTTCTCCTTTATATCCTTCCGGATATCTATAGCTCAGATAACTATCCCATTGAGATAGTTTTTCATCTAATAGATTAGTCCAATGGACTTCTTCATTTTTTCTGGATAATGGTGTTAACTCAACTTTTCTGAAATAGATTTCGGCACCTTCCGACTGGATTTGGATACGACCCCTGTTTGGTTTGACTTTTGTCGCTTTATTAATCATTACTCCATTAAGATAAATGGTGATTTGATCGCCCTCAGAAATGCACACAAGCGAGTTCCATTCTCCCACTTTTTTTTCTACATCATTTTTGCCCCGAAAACCGAGCACATCTTTCCACTCGGGATCGCGTGCGAACCAATTAATCCTACCTCCCTTAATTGTTTCCGTATGTCCTTCCGGCTGAAACACAAATGAGTCTCCCTGTTTCTCCAAAGCTACGGTACTTGTAACCTGGAATTGATCACTCCCATCTCCCACAACAATGAAATCCCCTGTGCCACCTTCAATGACCTGGCACTCGATGGAATGCATCCACGTTCCGTCAGAACCTCCATCTTCTCCCTGAGAATGTAACAGCACACCACTATCCCGGGCTTTATCCAACCTTGGTTTAAAGCTTAGTTCGCCCCATTTAAATTCCATCTCAAGTTTGAAGTTTTCATATTCAGAATCTGTGGTAATACAGCCCCATTCTTCACCGGAGATTCTGATCATTCCATCACGCACTGAAAAAATACCTTTTGGATCCGTATCACGTCCGTGGTCCTTGATAAAGGTGTACCAACCATCAAGATTTTCTCCATTAAACAACTCAATGCCAGGGATATTACTATTATTTTGGGCGTCAGATGAAGCACTGAGGAATATTGAGAGAGCTGTTATTATAATTATTTTTTTCATCGTATTCTTTTTGAAAGTTCCACATTGAATGGCCCTCAATTTACCAAAAAACACTTTCCTACTTTCAAAAAGCGAATATTTAAGTGGTAGCTATTCAATTAAGTTTTTAGCTTAGTCTTTATCCTGATCAATATTTTAGATCAATTAGGAATTAACCGGACGTGGTCCTAAGGATGGGTAGTACTGTCGAGAACTTATCATTATTACTCGTCTGACTACTGAAGCCCCTACCCAAAAAATACATAATGTTGTTACGCCAACACTCGTAAAAATGTTAGTGGATATATTGTGTGATCAAACACTTTTTGCTACGTATCAGGGTGCTGAGTAGAAACGGATATACCAGTAATATGCGTGGAGAATCGGAGTACATTATACTGGTATCGGGCGTTTGAATTATTAACCTCTAATCTTGAAAATTAGACACTGAAACCTCCTGAAACCCTTAAAAATGGTTGAAAGTAAAGCGTGCCAAGCTCCGTCCGGACCGCTTTTTTGATAAAAACCCCGAAAGGGAACTATCGGGGTTTTTATGGCCGCATGTGAGCCATACTCCGCAGATGTGTCAGAGTTCCCGAATCTTGATGTTTCTGAACCAAACGGTATAGCCGTGATCCTGGAGACCGATATAACCCTTTTTGGAGATGCCTTCGGTAAAACCAGGAAAATTCTTGAATTTGCTATTGGAAACAAGTTCATCCCATTCGCTTGTCCATAAGGTGTATTCAACCACCTTGACACCATTCTGGGTGTGGGTGACTTTGCCATCCTGAACGCTGATTACAATGGTATTCCATTCGCCGGTCGGCTTCACAGTCTTTGGGTCGGCTGCAATCATATCATAAAGTGAACCGGCCAGGTGGCTGTCAACTTTATTATCGGAGGCATCTACATTGTCGAGTACCTGAATTTCCGGAGCAGCATAATAGATGGGCTTGCCAGGGACCTCCCTGATATTAAAGAAGATTCCGGAGTTGGCCATCTTGCTGACTTTCCAATCGATGGAGAGTTCAAAATTGTCAAACATCTGATTCCCGAAAAGAATATCTCCATTGGCCCCATGACCAGGTTTTTTGCCTTCACCGGTAAAAACTTTCATGGCATCGTCTTCAATTGCCCAGTTAAGTGGCATGTCGGTTCCGTTACATTGCCTCCATCCGCTAAAATCCTCGCCATTGAATAACAGTGCCCATCCATCCTTCTTTTCCTGTGCACTTAGTTTGTTAACTTGCTGACCCAGGGTTGGCATTGCCATTGCCATGGCGGCCACCCACATGATGGATAAAATGAGGTTTCTTTTCATTGGAGTAGGTTTATAATTTGATTTAAATATGGATCTGAAAATTACTAAAAGAATCTCATACTTCTTTAATTGCTTAGCTTCTCCTGCATTCACTGTCTATAAGCGAAAGGTGTGTGTGTATTTTAAAATAATTGCCCTGCTATAATAGGATTGTATCTGACTCTGAAGTTTCCGATGAAGGCATTGTTCCTGTTGTTGAGCTGAACGAAAGTACTTACGGATAGTTTGGTGCTGTACATGTAGAGCACGTTTACCCTTGCGATATGACTTCTTAGTTGCTGGTCTCTTTCCGGGAAGTTAATGGCATTAAATTCATAGGCTCCGGAAAGTTGCAGGCTCGAAGATATATGCAGGATGGGCGATGCTTCAACAGAAATGATATTGCCATCAAAGAATTCGCCTGCTTCCAGGCGGAACATGGTCCCTAAGGGTTTGGACGAGGGTGTGAATATCATGGCCTGCATATTTACGAATACATACTTCCCGGCCGGGACAACAACTTCATCGGAAAGATCAAAGTCTTCATCAACGCCTTCTTTTAAATACTTTAGCTCTAAAAATGTTCCCCATCCTTTTTTTGTCATTATAAACCAAGCCGGTGAAATTTCCATGGATTCCAGCTGTCCGTCTGATACTCTGTTGTATCTCTGAACCTGGAACATTGGCCTGGAGCTGAAGATCTTTGATTCTTCACCAAACATCCAGCCATATTGAAGCCTGGTACTAAAGCCCTGGATGTCGTTACGTCTTAAAAACCCCATATCCGGGTTCATGGTTTCACCGGTAAAGTTATAGGACAGGTCATAGCCAAAACCTTCATCTGTCCGGCGTTCCCATTTTATCCCGGCAAAGGTAGGATCTGCAGAAAAAGCGTTGTTTTCGGCACCCGTTTCAAAGGTCTGTGCCATCCTGATATCCAGGTAATCATCCCCGAAAAGGCGGAATATCCCATCCACACCATAGGCCATATTATAATTCCCATTGGTTCCGATTCTCGAGGTCATTATTCCACCCACATAAGAATTAGGATTGATCACCTGCCTGCGTATCCTGGCCACCCCAAAGTTTTCGGAGGGGTTTTCCAGGTAACCAGCAGTCTGCATATCCAGGATCCCAACATCCCATTTGTTAATCCGGCCAGTCATTCTTGCACCTCCGTAAATACGAACCTGCTCATCATCCACAATGCCAATCCTGCGACTATAGAAAAGGTTGTCTGAGCGACCTCCCAGACTGAAATTGAATATGCCTGACCTTTCCTGGAAGAAGAGACGTTTCTCCGGGAAAAACATGGAATACCTGGTCAGGTTTATCTGTTGATCGTCAGCTTCCACCTGTGCAAAATCGGTATTGGCAGTCAGATCGAGAGTCAGGTTGCTGGTGAGGCTGTACTTTACATCCAATCCAGCCTCTATTTTCGGATTAGCCTTATGTAAGTATTTAGTTTCCGTATCATTCAATTCATTTATCCCGGAATATCCGCCCAGTACATAGGGCGAGATATAAAGCGGCTTACGTGCTTTAATATCCTTAAATTCAACGGTTTGAGCAAGTGATGGTTTTAAATTGGCAGTAAAACCGTATTTGGGATCAATGGCCGGATAGGTAACCGTTTCATTCCTATGGCTGATCCTGCGATTTAAGATCATTCCCATTCTGCATACTCCATTGTCATTCTGGAAACGAAGACTCGAGAAGGGGATTCGCATTTCAACATACCATCCCAATTCATCCCTGGTGGTTTCCACATCCCAGAAAGTATTCCAGCTTCGGTTGATGGAGCCCATGCCGGAACCACCGCTTCCTTCTCCATCGTTTGAAACGGTATAGTCGATTCTTGCTCCGGAAGGCATGGTAAAAAAAGCAAGTGCATTTTCATTGTCATCGTAGGTATCCAGGATGATCCCGAAGTTGTCAGAATTCCTGGATTCTTCATCTCTTCTTTTACTTGTTGAGGTAATATCGACCGGATCTTGACTAAATAACCTGGCTCCGACCCAAAGATATTCCTGGTCGTATGCAATCATAATCTCGCTTTTCTCAGAAGGTTCGTTACCAAAGTTCGGAGTGCTGACAATCATAGGAAGCACTGTGGCTTCATTCCATCCATCTTCATTCGGAAGGCCATCAAGATTCAACTGGCCTGATATACAATTGATCTGCAGAGCTTCCTGTGATTAATTTAGTGGGGAGGAAGAAGATCAGGCATATAAGTAGCAGGAGATATTTAAATGGGAGGAAGGGGATAGGTTCATTTAGGACTCGTTTAGCATAAAAAGAGCCTCAGGCTCTAAAATATTAGATGACAACTTTAAGCAATGGTTAAATTTGAAATTGTCAGAAAAGTACTTTTTTTCGTTCATAAATAACCCCTGCAAACAGATTGTTTACAGGGGAGTAATTAATCATAGTGTTTTCTCATATAGCTGCCTCAGGAAGCTCTTTTCTAAGCCAGAATATCAGTAATGATATTGGTGATGCTGGTTCCAATCCCTTCAAAGGGCTTTCCATTACCCTGGTTGTCATCTTCCACAAAGAAATATTTCATACCTGCTACCTCTTTGGCTGCCAGGATTCTTTTGAAATCAATCTTACCCTCACCTACAGGTGAAATATCATCCTTAATGACATCGAAGTAGGGAGCTGTTTCTTCGTACATGTCTTTCATGTGGAATAGCTGGAAGCGGCCCGGATATTTGTTGAACATCTCCACGGGATCCTGTCCGGCTTTTGTTGCCCAGTACAGGTCAATTTCCATGGTGATCAGGTCTGCATCCATCTCAGGCAAGAAGATGTCATAATAGGGAACAATACCATCTGTATTGAGGAATTCAAAGTTGTGATTGTGGTAGCCAAACTGGATTCCCACTTCTTTCATGATTTCGCCCACCTGGTTCCAGTCTCCGATCATCTTTTTATAAGATTCAATATTGCGGTCTGGTTCATTCACCCAGGGCTGAATACAATATTTCGCATCCAGGGCAGCATGTGCATCAGCCATGATTTTAGCATTATCCAGTGTGATGCCTGTCGCTTCAACCATGGTATGGCTGCTGAGAATTTCCATGCCCAGATCACTTACTATTTTTTTAAATTCGGCAGGGGTATAGCCGTAGAATTTTCCATCCGTGTAACCGGCCATTTCCAGGTATTTGTAACCAAGGTTAGATACCTTCTTCAGAGAACCGGGAACATCTTCAGCCATGGCATCACGTATGCTGTAAAGCTGGAGTCCGACCCCAAAACTAAGCTTATCAGTTGCTGCAGATGTTGCACATCCCAATGGGCCTAGGGCCATAAGCCCCATGGTGCCTGCTGCTGAGGTCTTTAAGAAGCCTCTTCTGTTTTGTGAAATTTTCATATTGCTTGTTTTTTGATGGCTTGAAGATAGCAATATTTTTATTTTGAGTTCCAGTTATCTATGGTTAAAATGAAGAACAAAAATGCGTTAGCCTTGTTGATGGCCCCCGGATAATATAGATAAACAAGATACTTGGCGCTATTACCCATGTGATAATATAATGACTGATGAAACAGGGATGATAACACCGGTAATTTTATCCCCGATGAACTGCTCCAAAATGGACGGGTCCAGGTTATTTACAAGACCAAACTTGTAAGTAAGCGGATTCATGCATATGACGGTATGTATAAGCGGGGAACCCATAATTATCCCGTAGCTGAATAAAAGGAAGAGGAACTGGGCAATTTTCTGATTGCTCCGACGGAGAGATTTATATAAGAGCCAGAGATTCCTACTGAATATATAAACGGCGCTAAGTAATAAACCCGCCTGAATATGCATCAGGTTCGCTTGCCTCGATAAGGGATAATTCTGTATTCTCAATGATCCCGCCGTGGGTTCCTCCCAGATAGGCCTTCAGGGAGGGTGTTGCTTTCTGCATCTCTTGAGAACCGGAGCAAGCACTTAGCAGGAGAATGCTGATAATCAGTATGTTTTTGATAGTAGACATAGCTGTTGTTTTTTTAATCAATATTCATATTTAATGGACTGCACATAGAAGTCCACGTATTGGAAATCCCCTTCTTCTTCCAGTTCCCAGAAGGCTTCTATATGGGAGGGCACTATGAAACCATGGAAGTCTTTATAATCGGACACTTTTCCGATCCATTTTTCAGGTTTCCCCTTTTCCAAATACCGTTCTGTTTCCAGACGGACGATATACCCCTTCTCGTCAAAATTGATTATGTACCAGAGCTTTTGATCTTTATGGGAATAATTTAGTTTCGCACTTGAAGAGTTGATGGGGGACCAGCTGAGCTGATCGCCAGGAATGAGATTTGTTGGAAACCATACGCTTTCACCCAGCCAGCGAAGGAGTTCAGCCTGGTCCACTTCAGGACCCCTGGCATTCACAATGGGTATCAAGCCAAATAGTTTTACCCTCAGGCGGCCTTTTCCATCCATGTACCTGTCGCTTGCCTTAAACATGGATGTTTCCCCAGTCCATTCAAATTCAGGGGTTTCAGTTTTAAAATACTGTTTCCCTTTGATTTTTACCCAGTCGCTTTTCAGCGAACTTTTAAAGAACCCGTTATGGGTCAATTCTACTTCTTTGATTTGTCGCGGATCCTTAGGTAGTACCAGGTCCAGATATTTTTTTACCGGTTCCGGCAAACTACGTGTCCGATTTTGTGCATGAATGTTTCGCATGGCAAACAGATTTAGAAGGATGAAACAAACTCCATATGTCATATTTCTTTTTAAGCAGAACATGGGATTCAGGTTTTTAAGAGTTGGATAACAGTGATACTTCCATCCGAGAATCCGTGGGCCAGGATGGGGCCGAGAAGACTGTCTGTTTTCTCTCTCATAAAGGCATAGAAGAAACCCAGTCCCAGAGTGAAAAGAAGCTGTAGGGAATCCAAATGTGAGATCGAAAGTTCCTGGTAATTGATACCAATATGTGCCAGGGAGAAGAAAAGGGTGGAAAACAGCATGGCGTAGGAGATGCTTAAGGAAGCTATCTTCAGTTTGCCGGGAAAATATAGAATCAGTATTCCCATAATGAGTCCGCGGAAAAGGATCTCTTCTGACAGGGGTGTAACAATAAAATCAAAGCACAGATCAGCAATAATATTCGGAATAGTCTGTTCATAGTGAATCTGGTTCTCAAAGGAAAACAGAAGATTTAAGAGAACCGTAATGATCAACCAGCCTGCTGCAAATTTTGCTGCAGTAAAAAGAGACCATTTCCAGTTCTTTAAGGTAAACCCCCATGTGTGAAAAGATGATTGCTTTATCACCAACAAGAGCACAATGATCGTGGCCAAGGACAGAACCATCTGAGTTATGTGATGGAAGTACATCCAGCCAATGCCAAACAGTTCACAGGATAAGTTGGCTAGCCTGCTCCCTGTTTCCGGGAAGAGCAAGGTAATGCCCAGGCATGTAATCAGTGCAATTATCTTTTTCATGGCATTGTTTATTTAGTATCCTTTTTACTCTCCTGAAGGCAGTGGACGCTCTGGGCATATTTTGCCGGAGC
>JAOZQY010000105.1:0-8300 GCA_029931975.1 Bacteroidales bacterium
CTACATAAATAGAAGTTTTTAGAATTGTTGTATTAGAATTTTAAAGTTATTTTTGATACCTTCAATATTGAACTAGTAGATCCACCATGGTAAAGAATATATATCCCGTATTTGACAGAATTTATGATCGTAAGGTGAAGGAAGAGATCCTTCGGCAGAGTGCCAAGGTGATCTGGTTTACGGGGCTCTCGGGATCGGGGAAAACCACCCTGGCCTCCAACCTGGAAAAAGAGCTCTTCTTTCGCAGGTTCTTCTGCCAGGTGCTGGATGGGGACAATATTCGTTCGGGCATTAACAACAACCTGGGGTTTACTGAAGTGGACCGGCTGGAGAACATCCGGCGTATTTCCGAAGTATCCAAGTTGCTTATCAACACCGGGATGATTACCATCTGCTCCTTTATTAGTCCCACCGAAGAGATCCGACAACTGGCCCGAAGTATTATCGGGGAGAAGGATTTTATTGAAATCTTTCTGAACCCTCCCCTGGAGGTTTGCGAAAAGCGCGACACCAAGGGACTTTATAAGAAGGCACGTGCTGGTGAAATCAAAGATTTTACAGGAATCTCCTCCCCCTTTGAGGCTCCCGCACATCCCGACCTGGAGATCGATACCTCTGTGACTTCCATCAGGGATTCGGTGGAGCTGATTTTCAATGTGATCATTGACCGGATTACCCTGTAAGGCTTTAATGACCTCCCAAAAACTTCCCGATATATTGTCGGTTGATAATCTCCCTCAGGGTTCTGAGGTAGTGCCTGAATTCCGGCTTCAGGTGAAGCATAAACAGATGGTGCCTGGCCTTTTGTCTGAGCGAAGGGAACTCGGGTCCCAATATCATGCTCATGGAAATTTCTTTGAGTTGCTTTAGGACCTTCCTGTTTTTTTCCAGGTAGCTAAGGTATAATGTGGGGACTTCCGCATGGAACAGGTCCCTGGCAAGCAGCAGGCTCAGGCCAAGCATCCTGTCGCTTCCTATTCCTTTTGCATCGTCAAGGACTTTCTGATGGTCCAGGTCCCAGCTCTTTATGACCTCCGCAATATCCCTGAGCCAGAACAATCGCCTGTACTGGTGTACGGCACCGTGAAACGTCAGGTATAGAAAATCGCGGTGCCTGTTCATGCACCTGAACTGTCCTCCCCCCATGGTAAGCTCCTCTGTTTGCTGAAAAAACGGCTCCAATTCGGCCTCACTAAGTCCCAGGTAGTTTTCAATGTTGTAATGCAGTTCCACAAGCAGGTTTTCTTTCTTGTTATAGAGCCCCAAATCCTTTTTATAGCGGGTATAATAGTCCCATTGCCTGGCCGATAATCCTGCTTTTGGATACATTTGAACAAAGCCCTTGCTTCCAAGGATTTTTATGATTTCCCGGATATCTTCCTTTCGGGCCAGCAGATCAAGATCGGAGGAATGTCGCTCGCCCAGGTTTCCGAACAGTTCATATGCAAGTACGGGGCCCTTCATCGTGAGGACCTCAATGCCTGCTTTCCCCAGTGCCCCGGTGATCTGACCCAGCACTGCCAGCTGATGCATGGAGCGGAGGGTCCGGCTATGAATGGTCTTTTTCCAGCGCTCCTTCTCCTCTTCTCCCAGGAGGGACAGGATGGGACCGGCCATGGGAAAGAGCCTGTGCCTTCGAAAAAGATCAAAGAGAATCGAGGTATTGATCCCTTTAAGTGTCTGGGGGCTTTCTCCCCTGAGAAGATTAAACAGGACTCGTTGTTCCTTGGTGGGTGTAGGTGTCGACACAGTAATACAAAATTAGTATTCCTGTGCAATTACCAATTTTTGTTCCAGACCAGGGTCACATCGCCCCGGAGACTAAAGCTAAGCCCGTCGGTCCATTTCCCCTCGGCCATCCACACGTACACATCGCCGGGAGCCGGCTCCTGGAATATGTAGCCATCCCATCCCTGGTAGATCTCGCGGGTTTCAAATATCTGTTCGCCCCTGCGCGTGAAGACCCGCATATGAAATTCCACGGGCACCTCGATATAGATGGGATAAAACAGGTCGAGTCGTTTCGATCCGGGTACGAAGCTGCCATCGCCCGGTCCCGATGGATTGGGACTGAAAGCATTGGCAAACTTGATGCGGGTATCGGACGATTGAACGACCAGGGGAAGGGGCATGGTCGTTGTATCAATACAACCGTACTCAGAGATTACTTTCAGACGAACCGACCTGGAATCGGGGGTGATGGCCTTCAGTTCGAGATTGGGCTGCTGCTCACCGGACGACCATGCACTGCAATTGGCAGCGCTTTCATCCACCAGGCACCACTCAAACAGGCTGGCATCTGAGGAGTAGTTGACCAGGTTCAGCACCACATGGTTATCGATTCCTTTCAGGCCTTCTTCAATCTGGAAATCGGCCACCGGGCGATCCGCCACTTCAATTAACAATCGGGAAATGGTCTCCAGGCTACTATGATTGGTGGTGCTCAGGCTTACCATATAGCGACCCGGTTCTTTGAAGACATATTCAGGATTGGGCTCCGAACTTTCCTCGCCGGTTCCAAAGTCCCAGTGATGGGAGCTGGCATTTACGCTCTGGTCGGTGAACTGGACCCGCAGTGGGGCACAGCCCGACTGAACCGAGCTGGTGAAATAAGTCACCGGGGGCGCTGCTTGCTCTTGCTCTGCTGTTGTATTGGGAAAGATCACCACAGGCATATTCATATTTTCCTGAGGCTCCCGGGAGCTCTCTTCTTCCTTTCCTGTTTCTGTTGACCGGCTTATAGTCTCCTGACCCGGAGCTGCTTTTTTGGTCAGGGGTGAATGGGATGCATCAGGGCTGTTCTCTTTCGTATTGTTTTCACCGGATGTTTTCTTTTCACTCGCTTTTAAGGCTTCCTCCCTGGACGCTTCTATGGGAGAAATAGCTGTGGTTTCCTTTTCCTGAACAGGAAGCTCTCCCCTGTCTCTATTCACTGCCACTAACAAGACCAATGTTGTAGCGGCAATCAGAAGGACACCCAAATAGTAAATATTAAACCTGCCCGGGTAAAAGCGCAGAAACTGGGGCCAACGCAGCTTTCGCTGTATGGCGCTCCACGACTCGGGCGAAGGACTTAGCTCTGCCCCTTCCAGTCTTTTCCTGATCAGATCTTCCGTATGGAGTTTATTACTCATCTTTATGTTTGCGCTCTACTTTCAATTTTATTAATCGCTCCTGCAGCCATCTCCGGCCCCTGCTGTACTGCGATTTGCTGGTATTCTCATCAATCTTCATAATCCCGGCAATCTCGCGGTGCTTATACCCCTCCATGGCATAGAGCATAAATACCTGCCTGTAGCCATCGGGCATCTGCTGAATCACCCTGAAGAGTTCATCTTCGGTGAAGTCCGTCTCGCCCCAGCCCTTGTCCTCAAACTTCGATTCGGCCACTTCGGCCAGATCGTCATGGTAGCGGTGCTTCAGCATCTTATGGTAGTGGGTAATGGCCGTGTTGATCATGATCCGGCGCATCCACGCCAGCAAGGGGCCATCGCCCTTAAATTCCTTAATATTCAGAAAGATTTTCACAAAACCCTCCTGTAAGATATCCTCTGCCTCGTCCATGTTCCTGGCATACCTGTTGCATATGGCCAGGAGCAAGCGCGAGTAACGGGTATATAATTCCCACTGAGCAGATTGCTTTCCCTTGATACATCCAGCAAGTATGTCCTTCTCACCGTTCATGGATGACTTCACTTATGTTGACCTGTGATTATATAGCTTGGTTGCACGGGCAACCTTATTTTACTACGAAATATGGGTTCAGAAGGTTTTCCTTATTGTAGCTCAGCTCCTCCCCTGTATCGGTCCTGTAAACATTCTTTCCGGCTGCTTTTACCACGGCATGGGCCGCAGCTGTATCCCATTCCATGGTGGGCCCCAGGCGCGGATAGATATCTGCTTCACCGGTAGCCACCATACAAAGCTTCAATGAGCTTCCCTTACTGACCAGACTGATTTCCTTCCCCTGAGAATCGAGGGCCTCTACAAAGTTTTTTGTTTCCTCGTTGTAGTGGGAACGACTGGCCACCACCCTGAACAGCTTTGAATCTGCTTGCTCCAATGGCAGGGCATCGGAAAATTGCAGGAGGTAGTCAAGTGGCTGATTCAGGTTTTTCTCCTCTCTGCATTGATAGGCTCCTCTGCCGCTTATGCCCACATAGAGTTCCTTGAGTACAGGCGCGTACACCACTCCAAACATGCTTTTTTGTTCCTCCACCAGGGCGATATTCACTGTAAATTCATCGTTCCGCTTGATAAATTCCTTGGTGCCATCCAGAGGATCCACCAGCCAGAACTGGTTCCAGGCACTGCGTTCAGCATAAGGAATTTGCTGTCCCTCTTCGCTTAGTACCGGAATTCCTGTTTCTGCCAGGTGTTCAACTATAATTTGATGCGCCCTTTGGTCTGCAATGGTCAGAGGACTCTGGTCGTCCTTAAATTCAACACCAAAATCTTCTTTTCCATATACCTCCAGGATGGCCCTGCCAGCCTCTAAAGCGGCCCGGAGGGCAATTGAATATTTAGCTTTCATCAATATAAAGATATAAATTGTCTGAGAGATATGTAAATTCTTTATAATTTCAACCTTGAATGTCAACAAGAAAGAAGCCCAGAACCGGATTGATCGTTTTTGACCTGCTCGCGCTGGCTGGTTCATATTTTTTTATGGCCGGCATGAAGCCGGTGATGACGTCCTATCTGTCGAACAGGTATCTCCTGGGTTTCGGCATATTATTGATTCTCTGGATGTTTTCCTCCTTCTATTTTAAGAAATACCACATCTCCCGCAAGGAGCGTCCCACCTTCCTGATCAGGAACATTATCTCTCCCAACCTGGTAGCCCTGGCCTTTGTTTCGTTTATTATCTATGCCTTTAATACTACCTTCTTCTCCCGGATGATGGTCCTTGGTACGGTGGGACTGGCCACGGGTGTGGAAATTATATTCCTCAGTCTCTATACCTATGTACTGACCTCCACGGAATATGATGCCGCCAGGGCCTTTATTGAAAAACCTCCCACCCCTGGCGATCTGCGCAAGCTGAACGACGCGGTGGTCCACAGCGATCTCCATATGGGAGCAGAAACCATGCGGGGAGCGATCATTGAGGAATGCGGGGAAGAAGCACAGCGATATATAGAAGAACACGTGGATCTGGACGATGTAAAGTCTCTGATTACAGCCACGCACACCCGCTTCAATATTCTCCGGCAACCTGATAACTACTATCATACAATCATTAATATCCGCCGCATCAACGATATCAGGGATGTGAATATGTTCTTTGAATCGGTGAACAGCAAGCTTCCCCAGCACGGAACATTTATCTGCTGTGCCGAAACATCTGAAATGCGCAGAAGAAGAATCCTCCGAAAATACCCACCTGTTCTCAACTGGATGGCCTATACAGGCGACTACATCATTAAGCGGGTTTTCCCCAAGTTTAAGCTTACCAGCAAAATCTACTTCTTCCTTACCCGGGGTCAGAACCGGGTCTTCACCCAGCCCGAGATTCTGGGGCGGCTCTACGCATGCGGATTCGAGGTGCCGGAGGAAAGCATGGTAAACGGACTCTACTTTTTTGTCTGCAGGCGCATCAAGGAACCTGCCTTTGATCCCAACCCCACCTACGGTCCCTTTATCTCCCTGCGTCGCGTTGGCAAAGGGGGTAAATTGATCAAGGTGTACAAGTTGCGTACCATGTATCCCTATGCCGAGTACCTCCAGGATTATGTACACCAGCAGAACAGCCTGGAGAATGGGGGGAAATTTAAAAATGACTTTCGCATTGCGACCTCACGATCCTTTTTGCGAAGATTCTGGCTGGATGAACTTCCCATGTTGATCAACCTTTTTAAGGGCGAGCTGAAGATTGTGGGCGTACGGCCCCTGAGTCAGCAGTACTACAGCCTCTACTCCAAAGAGCTGCAGGAGAAGCGGATCAAATACAAGCCCGGACTGGTGCCTCCCTACTATGCCGATTTGCCGGAAACGCTGGATGAGATTCAGGCCTCTGAGCTGCGTTACCTGGAAGCATTTGAGAAACACCCCGTGCGCACACAGTGGCGCTATTTCTGGAAGGCCTTCGGCAATATTGTTTTCAGAAAAGCGCGATCGGCCTGAGGCTATCGGGCAGGCTGCTTTTTCCTGCTCCGCTGTTCTTTCAGGTCCGGCTATTTTCTTCCGGTTGTTCCGAATATGCTTATCTTCGTCAAAATCCATTGCTAAAATGATATTTGTAAGCGGAGGAACGGGACTTCTTGGATCGCATTTGTTGTACAGGCTGGTGCAGGAGAAGGAGCAGCCTGGTGATTCCGAAAAGCTATTGGCGGTAAAACGGCACTCTTCGGACCTGGAGGAGGTAAAGCGGGTGTTTGGATACTATGCGGGAGAGGACGCTGATCCGGATGAGCTGTCCGGACTCTTTGGCCGGATCCAATGGGTGGATGCCAATCTCCTGAACCAGGCAGAGATGGAGGAGGTGCTGGAGGGTGTGGACCAGGTCTATCACTGTGCAGCCATGGTTTCCTTTCAGCCCCGCGATCGTCAGAAGATGATCCGCTTCAATACCCATGCCACTGAATCGCTGGTGAATGCCTGTTTGTCCGTAGGAGTTGAAAAACTGGTACATGTCTCCTCCAACTCGGCCATCGGCAGACCTCCGGAAGGAAGCCCTGCCACCGAATCGATGATCTGGTCGCCCACCAAAACAAGCACCGGATATGCCGAATCGAAGTTCCGCTCGGAGATGGAGGTATGGCGCGGCATTGAAGAGGGCCTGAAGGCTGTTATTGTGAACCCCTCCATTATCCTGGGGTCCGGTTTCTGGAAGCGCGGAAGCTCTTCCATGTTCAGCCGGGTGGCCGGGGGACTCAAATATGGGGCACCGGGAATTACCGGTTATGTGGGGGTGGAGGATGTGGTTTCGGTCATGATCCGACTGATGAATTCAGATATTTCAGGTGAGCGCTTCATTCTCAATGCGGGCAACTACTCCTTCCTGGAGGTGTTCAGAATGATTGGCCAGGCACTGGGTGTTTCCCGGGAATTGAAACAGGTCTCTCCTGCCCTGCTCAGGAATCTCTCCCGCCTCGATGCTCTTGCCGGTTTTTTTGGTGGCAAACGGCACATCACCTCAGAACACATCAGGGCCGCCTTTGGTGAGGTGCAATTCTCTTCCGAGAAGGTGCAGGCTGCGCTGGGAATGGACTTTAGCCCCATCAGTGAAGTGATTGGAGAGGTGGCAACACACTACCGGAAAGATTTCCCATTGTAGCGTTGAGAGCAATCAACCCCCCACCCTGAAAACTGTGTCATAAACCCCTATGAAACAGGTGGGGAATTGAATGCTTACTCACTTGCATATATATGTGCCAAAAGCGATATTATCAGCCTATAGTTAGCAGGAAAAATATCCGGATTATTAAACTTTTCTACTATATTTGTTGCCCGATAACAAACAACTAATCAGTTAATCAGATAAAAAGTACCCAATGAAAATTGCAAACATTGTAATAAATGTAGTTCTCGCAGCTGCTGTAGTCGTATTGTTCGTTTTCCAGTTCTCTGGAGATGAGAAGAAAGAAAAGGATGGTGAGCATGCCGCATCGGCTGTTCTGGCCAATCCTGGTGAGATTAGCATTGCCTATTTCAATATGGATTCAGTTATGGCGAACTGGGACCTCTATTTCGATTTGCAGCAAGAGCTGTCACAGAAGCAGACCGAACTGGAAGCTGACTTCGCAGGTCGCACCGAGACTTTCTACCAGAGTGTTCAGGATGCCCAGTATAAGATTCAGAAAGGATTGGTAACCCGCGCCGAAGCCGAACAACTTCAGCAACAACTGGGTACCGAGGAGCAAAACCTCCAGGGCCTTCAGAACCAGTACGCGCAACAACTTCAGGAAGAGGGCATGGTGAAGAACCGCCAGATGCTTGACAAGATCGAAACCTATGTGGCAGAATTAAGTGCTGTACAGGGATATAGTTACGTTTATTCCTACGCATTCGGAGGCAACCTGATTTACGGTGACAAATCGCTGGATATTACTGCAGCAGTCGTAAAGGGGCTGAATGAGAAATACCAGGAAGTATCCGAACCGGAATAATGAGCTTTGCCGATGCATACCTGCTGAAGGCCGGTTTGCGTAAGGCGCTTATTGAACCGGAACCTCATCCGGAGAATCTTATTTCCGTTACCATACCAGTATATAATGAATCCGGGCTCGAAAGATGCCTGGATTCATTGTTTCGGTGCACATGTGGTAATACGGAGAGCCGTCTGACTGAAGAGCCCG
>JAOZQY010000105.1:8400-9656 GCA_029931975.1 Bacteroidales bacterium
TGGTAATACGGAGAGCCGTCTGACTGAAGAGCCCGATGGATTTCATGCCGAGGTGCTGATCCATATCAACGCTTCTTCTGATGCTCCTCCTGAGATCCTGACACGAAACCTCGCCACACTTGAGGAGGTCAGTACCTGGATCGCTTCACACCCCCACCCTTCTATTGATTTTCATGTATGGCTTGATCACTCTTTCAGCCGGAAAGAGGCAGGCGTGGGAACTGCCCGGAAAATCCTGATGGATGAGGCGGTGCGACGTTTTAGCTTTCTTGACCGGCCGGATGGGATTATAGCCGGCATGGATGCCGATGCTGTGGTGGAGAGCAATTATCTGGAAGCCCTGGTGGAACATTTTAAGGGTGGCGGAGCGGCTGGGAGCGGAGCGGCTCCCGATGGCGGAGCGGCTCCCGATGGCTGCTCGATTCGTTTTGAACACCCCCTTTCAAACCAGGAATACGGCGGAACAGAAATGTTTCCCCCTGAGGTATTTACTGCCATTACCCAGTACGAACTTCACCTGCGCTACTACCTGCAATCGCTGCGTTCTACCCTTTATCCTTATGCCTTCCATACGGTGGGCTCTTCCATGGCGGTCCGGGCCGATGTCTACTGTAAGGAGGGCGGGATGAACCGCAGACAGGCGGGAGAAGATTTTTACTTTATCCAGAAATTTGCCCAGCGCGGGAACTTCAGCGAATGCAATACCACCTGTGTGCGACCTTCGCCCCGCTCCTCAGACCGTGTACCTTTTGGGACCGGACGCGCAGTAAGTCAGCTGTTGAAAGGAACAGAGCCCCTGACCACCTACCACCCTGAGCCTTTCCGGATGCTGCGGACACTGTTTGAGGGACTGGATGAGATGTATAAGGAACAGGATACGAAAGGTGAGGATACGAAAGGTGAGGATACGAAGGGTGAGGAGGAGGATTCCATCCCGGGCTTGACCTCCCTGCTAAGCGATTTCCTGAAAACACAGTCCTTCTCCGCTGCCCTGACCGAGATCAGATCTAACAGCGCCAGCCTTCCTGCCTTCCGAAAAAGATTCTGGCGCTGGTTCTCCATGTTCCGGATTATGAAGTTCCTGCACTTTGCAAGGGAAAGGGGTTATGAGGATATTCCGGTGGAGGAGGCCGCCATGCGCTTCCTGAAGCTGAAAAAAACAGAACCCCAGGAACAAACCCTGGAACAACTCCTGCTTAAGTTCCGGGAATTGGACTGCTCTGCGTCCTGCCCATAGGTGTTTTCGGAAATCGCAC
>JAOZQY010000270.1 GCA_029931975.1 Bacteroidales bacterium
GTTTACAAAGAGCGCTTTGGTCAGATTGATGGGCCATAAAATATTGCCGTCATCGTCACCATATCCGTTGAGCCAGACATAATTATGCCCTGTATGGCAGTTGTATTTAATCTGCCATACTTCGGTACCCATCTGCTCGGCGAAATCTCCGTGAGGAGCTCCCGGTGCCCCCCATTGTACACCAACCTGTTGTGTTCCCAACAGATCAGGCACAGTTCTCCATTGCGAAAACAGGTTACCATTCATATCCCCAACCTGTCCAAACTTTGTATCCATCAGGGGTATGTATGCAGCCACATCTCCCAATTTTTCGGTTGCAAACATTTTGGAGTAATCAACATCCTCACCTTCATCTAATGGAGGAAAATCCAGATCAGGCTCGTCCTCTCCACATGAAAACAGACCAACTCCAACAGCGAATGCGATTAATAAACTTCTTCTCATGATTAATAACCACTGTTTTGTAACATTTTGATATTCAGGTCCAGCTCATATTGTGGAATGGGCAGAAATCCTCTTTTCTCCCGGTCAAAAACTCTTTCAAAATCACCCGGACTTCCAACATCTCCTGTCTCCTCTTCTCCCGGGACACTTGGTGGTATCATCTCATAATTCTGAACCGTAAATTTCTCTGCAGCAAAATCGAGTCCTCTTCTCAGCACATCCCAATACCTGATTCCCTCCATAGCCAGTTCAGACCTTCTCTCCTGGTAGACCACGTCAATGTTTATTTCAGCCACATCCGGCAGACCGGCTCTGCTTCTCACCATATTTAACCAGGTGATTCCATCTGCACCCATATCCAGTTCAGCAGCCATAAGCAGAACATCGGCATACCTGATATAGTGATAATTACCCTGGTAGTTTAAAACATCATAACCTCCGCCGGAGGGATAGTTTTCATCATGGGCCGTATATTTAAAACAAAACAGACTTGTGTGCTGATACCTAGGTATAAATGTACCAGCCGGACTGGTTAACTCTTCGGCAGTAATGATTGAGGCATCTCTTCTGAGGTCACCTGCTTCGAACTGCTCATAAAACTCATGTGTAGGTATGATAAATGCCCAGCCAGAATGCAGTTTTGCTCCCGTATATGCAGAAGGAGCGGAAAAAACGCAGCGTACATTACCGGTTTTTCCGTCATTCCAGTCCATTCCGCTCATGTCTCCATAAGGAATTTCGAAAACCATTTCACTTGAATAATCACCGGTTGCTGCAATAAACATGTCATGATAGTTCGTTTGTAATGCAAATCTCTCACTCCCAATAATATCGGTCAGGTGTCCCAGTACATCCTCTTTTGTTAAATCGGCACCATCAGTAACCGGCATTGTGCTTTTCTGATAATATCCTGTGTAGAAAAGGAATCCCCGGGCTAATTCGCCTTTTGCAGCCCATTTTGTAATTCGGGCCGCGTTTGAAACATCATAGCTTTCCGGTAAATCCTCAATGGCATCTAACATATCCCTGGCAATTTGCGCATACGTTGCATGGACCTCACTTTGTTCTACATTCCTCCAGTCGCTTGCAGTGACAACACCAGTAAGCAAAGGAATATTTTCCCATAGACGAACGGCCTCAAGGTGGTAGTGAGCCCTCAGAAACAAAGCCTCGGCTTTAAAACTCTTTTTATCAGCTGCCTCCGACTCTTTAAACTCTATATCTTCATATTTGCTCAGCAAAACATTGGCCCTCGAGATACCCAGGTAGCATTTATGCCACAAATCTCCTGCTGTTGGTGTTTGTGAATTTCCTATAAATCTCTCAAGTTCGGCCCAGCCATACCCATCAGCTATTGATCCGCCACCTTTATAGCAATCATCAGACATAATGTCCAGGGTCATGGATAAATCATGCCAATTTTCCCATCCCTGATATGTCATTGGCTGATAGATTCCCATTAATGCCTTAAAAGCATCATCACTTGTTTTATAAAAATTCTCGGTCGTTTGTCTGTCTGTCGGGTCTATCTCCAGGTAATCGGTACAACTGCTTAGAACTGATAAAAACAGTATAACCATTCCCATAATGTTTAATATAGTATGTTTCATAAGAAAATAATGTAATGGACGTTTCATAATCTTAACATTTAAAATGTCACACTAATTCCGGTTGTGTATACTCTTGCCTGCGGATAGGCCGCCCTGTCAATTCCAAAATCAAGGAATTTGCCGGTGTTTCCCGTACCAATCTCAGGATCGTAACCGCTGTAATTGGTGAATGTCAGGAGATTTTGTCCTGACAGATAGATTCTCACGTTAGATATACCTACTCTTTGTGATATCCGGACAGGGATGGTATACCCGATTTGCAGGCTTTTTAACCTGATAAAGCTGCCATCTTCAATATGCACCATGTCGTTCAGCCTGCTGCTATTGCGATTCAGATCCGTATTAGATAAACGGGGCCATGTATCGGATGTATTTTCGCCATGCCATCTCTCATATATTCCAGGACTGAAGGCCATATTTGCAATATAATTGCCTTGTTGTCCCTGGAACAGAAAAGAGAGATCAAAATTCTTATAGTCAGCACTGAAGTTCAGACCAAATG
>JAOZQY010000271.1:0-946 GCA_029931975.1 Bacteroidales bacterium
CAAGGTGATTATTCATGAACTGGGCCATGTCTTTGGCTTGATACACTGTAGCAACCCGGTTTGTGTAATGCGATCAAGCACCTATGTGGAGGACCTGGACCAGAAGAACAAGCAGTTCTGTCACCGTTGCAGGGCCGAGCTGAACCGGATCGAGCACCTTTCCCTGTAGACCACTTCCATGGAAGTAAGGTCCTTTGACTGACCGGGGAGCATCTTAGGCTTAATAACTGGACAGAAAATGAAATGATCGGAAAAACGCATCGTCCTTTGTGTAAAGATACAGTACGATTTGAGTTTTTATTATTTACACAATGGCCTGCGCACACTTAAAAGGCACCCGGGATTTTCCCTGACGAATCTGGCCGGCCTGACGCTGGCGCTCTATTGTTCCACACTGATCATCCTGTATGTACGCTCCGAGCGATCATTCGATCATTTTCACGAAAATGCTGAGAACATCTACCGTGTTTACATGCGCCAGCCAGGGAATCTGGTGGCAGGGAGCAGTTCGGATTGGTGGGTGGTTTCTCCGGCCATCCTGAAGCCAAGCTGGGAGGAGGAGCTGCCTGCGGTAGAGGCCATTACCCGGACCCTGAACAGGCAGTGGACCTTCCGGCACGATGAATCCTTCCTGAATGAACAGTTGATGCTGGTTGACCCGGAATTTTTTGAGGTGTTCACCTTTCCGCTGGGAATGGGGAACAGTGCTGATGCCCTGCGGGATCCTTTTTCCATGGTGATTTCCAGGGAGATGGCTGTGAAATATTTCGCTGATGAAAATCCACTTGGCAGAACCATTTTGACCAGTGACTCAAGCTGCTTTACCATTACTGGTGTCCTGGAGGACATCCCTGCAAATTCCCATCTTCGATTCGATTTTCTTCTTCCTCTTCAATGCCTGGAGATCCTGGAGGGGAGGAGTCTGATCCATCCGGACTGGACCTAC
>JAOZQY010000271.1:956-2554 GCA_029931975.1 Bacteroidales bacterium
ATCTGACCTGGCAAGACACGACGGATCCGGAAGAGTTTGATGCCAGTCTCCGGGCCTATGATGTGGATGGGTTCAATGGCAGCACCTGGAGCTTTCACCTTCAAGCCCTTTACGACATCCATTTCAACCGGGCCACGGGTGGGCGC
Source organism: Bacteroidales bacterium (assembly GCA_029931975.1). Classification (GTDB taxonomy): domain Bacteria; phylum Bacteroidota; class Bacteroidia; order Bacteroidales. The sequence continues at coordinate 1,103 of JAOZQY010000271.1, forward strand.
GGAAGCCGCCTGGGGCTTTTTGTTTTTATTACAGCCGGTTTTTTTATTCTTTTCATAGCCTGTTTTAACTACATGAATCTCAGCATTATGCATCAGAGGTCCCGGATCAGGGCTGTGTCTCTCAGGAAGGTGATGGGTGCATCCAGAGGATCGTTTATGTTGCAGTTCTTTTCCGAAGCTCTCCTTCTTCTGCTGCTTGCTGCTGCTATTGCAGGGCTCCTGACCTGGCTGACTCTGCCCTGGTTCAACGCGGTGATGGGCCAGGAACTTCATGCCGGTATGCTAAGCAGTCTTCCCGTACTGCTTATTTTGCTTCTTTTGATTGTGGGCCTGGCAGCTATTTCGGGAGTCTACCCCGCCTTCTATCTTTCCCGGCTCCCTTTGCTGACCACCCTGAGAGGCGGAGTTTCCAGGCTTACAAGTGGCAGGCAGCTCAGGTATATGGACCAGAAGGATCCGGGCTACCATACGGAAAATATTATGTACATGAGGCTGAATCTCTGGTCGGGCATTGACTGGCAGCAGGTCGTCGGACCATTTAAGCAGGAATTGCTGGCTTTGCCCGGCATTGAATCTGTGGCTGCTTCCACCGGTGTTCCCACACGGATTGGCTGGTCGAACGTTCCCTCCTGGGAAGGAAGGGCAGAGGAGGATAAGCCCTTCTTTTATCGTCTGGCCGTGGATTATGATTTTCTTGATCTCTTTGGAATCCGGATAGCTGAAGGAAGGAACTTCTCAAGGGAGATGGGCAGCGATGATGGATATGCCTACATCATTAACCCGGAGGCAGCTGATCGCATGGAACTGGACCCGCTTATAGGATCAAGATTCGGTTTCAGGGATCAGATGGGAACAGTGGTGGGCTTAGTGGCGGACTTCCATTTTGAATCACTTCATAAACCCATCACTCCGCTGGGAATTGGGGTGGATGAGAACAGGTACTTTACATACATCTCGGTCCGCTTTACAGGAAGTGGGAATCAGGAAGGTGCTGGGAGCGGAACCTTTTCGACTGATCCTCATGCTCACCCGGGAAATTATAGCCATCATTGCCCTCGCTACCCTTTTTGGAACTGTGCCCGGCTGGTACGGCTCCCGTGCCTGGCTTGGTAATTTTGCCAGTCGTTTTGAAATGGGAGCGGACCTGGTGCTGCTTTCCATGCTGATGGCTCTGGCGATGGCATCCTTCCCCTGGCCTACAGAATCGGAAAATCTGTTCTTGCAAACCCGGTGGATTCACTTCGGACCGAATAGTTGCTACTGACGACGATTCCTGTAACGACGGGACCGTTCTGCGTCTGACTCTGAACGGTTTCTGCCAGGCCCTCTGCCAAGTCTTCTGCCAGGCCCTCTGCCAAGTCTTCTGCCTTTCGATCCTATAGCAGAACCGGTTTCACTACTGAGCAGGTTGCCAAAACGCAGTCCGACGAAAACTGTGCGGGGGGCCATCGG
>JAOZQY010000272.1 GCA_029931975.1 Bacteroidales bacterium
AAAAAGGCTTTGACAGAATCCCAGGTATTGAAAAATGGGCTGTTGATATTCCCTATTATTAGCAAAATTTGGAGATTTTATTATTTCCGTTTGCCTTAAGCAGATCCGAGCTTTATTCGGAGGAGAATCAATAATAATTAGTGATTACTCGTGTGAAAGAGCGGAGAAATTATCCAAATCATTAAATATTTTGACAAAACCTAGAATAATTGATGTTAATGATATTTCTTCAATAATCTCAAACTAAGATGGTGTAATCTTCCTTAATTCTTGAAGCCGGTGGTCACTGGCTTCAATGCAATTCCCGTCAAGCAGTTTAACAGTTTTACCGGGTAAAGGAGAGGGGATTGTTCCTTTCAAAGCTTTTATTGTGGGCATGACAGCACCTGCTGCATATCTGACAAGCTCAGCGGAAGTGTTAATCTCAATACCATTAAGCTTGTTGTAAAATGATGTGATTGATACAGGAATATTTTTCTTCGATGCCTGAAAAGCTGCATTTACAGAAGGATGAGTACCCAACACGACTTGACTCATAATGTCAAAAACAGATGAGAATAATAAATCTTTCGTGTATTGTTTTTCTGCGGTATTCTTAAACCATTCATCCAATTGTGCTGGATTTAATACATTTTCCATCATGCCTCTGGCCATTACTGATACAGGGCAGCCCTTTCAAGGTGCCATTCTAAGTTACTGATTTTACAATAAAAATTGGCTTTAAACAGAGCCTTCATTAAAATGTATAGTAAAATATCAAACTTGTTCGTTATGGGATGTTGATTCCGTATTGATGTCGTTTTGAATGCCAATAAAAATACTTGTCTTTTATTTTTGAACTGATACTAATTAATTAAATTTGAATGGATTATAATTAATGTTTAATAGTAGAGGAGGTGTGTGGTGTTTACCAAGGATAATACAGTGATGCTTCTGGTGGATGTCCAGGGCCAGCTGGCACAGATGATGTATGAAAAAGATAAATTGTTCAGCTCCCTTGAATTGATGATAAAAGGGATGAAAATAATGAATGTTCCCATTATCTGGATGGAGCAGATTCCTTCCAAGCTTGGGCCGACCCTGGGGCAGTTGTCCTCTCTTCTGGAAGGGAAAGAGCCCATTGAGAAATTTTCATTTTCCTGCTGTAAAGAACCCAAAATCATGGAAGCCCTCAAGACATTGGGAAGAAGTCAGGTGGTATTGACCGGTATTGAAAGTCACATCTGTGTGTACCAGTCCGGGCATGAACTGTTAAACCAGGGGTATGAGATCCAGGTTGCGGCGGATTGTGTTTCTTCCAGGACCCGGGAGAATAAGGCGATCGGAATTGATAGGCTGGTCCAGTCCGGCGGGCAGGTTACAAGCGTGGAAATGATTTTCTTTGAACTCATGCGAGAAGCAAAAGGGGATGAATTCAAGCAGATCGTAAAATTGATTAAATAGTATGGGGATTTGCGGTTAGCCTTTAGCCATCAGCGGTTAGCTAAAAGCTAATGGCTTGAAGACTTTATGACTGAAAAGGGGTTTACACGGCCAGTTTAAATGTGCTAGTTTCTTCTTCGGGCAGATTGCTTACTTTGATATAGGAGTCTGAGGCCTGCTTCATACCTCCAAAGGCCTTGGTTTCCCTGGATGCTGCCTGTTCTTCTGCCCTGAGCATCATTAGTTCGGAAAGGGCTTTTGAGGCCATGGATGTTGCCTGGGAAGCCACTTTTAAATCCTGGGCCGACGGATGGGCAGGTGCCAGGGCTGCATTCTTGACCTTTTTCATTTTCTGCAGTGTGGCCTGGGGATCTCCGGGTATGGCTGAAGTGTCAATGCTGACTTCTCCTGTCACGGCATAGTTTTGTCCATCCGGTCCACGCTTGTAGGTGAAATTGGCACCCGAGGTGATGAGGCTGCCTCCGGCAGCCACATGGGCCATTTCATGTCTTCGAACCTCTGAATCCACCTTCTTCAGCTCAGTGACCAATTGAAGTTCTGCCCGGGTTAACTGGCTGTCATAAACATTGGACTGCTGTTTTTTCCGTGTGTTGGAGGATTCTGGGCTGGAGGATCTATTGGCTTTTGTATTGGAGCCTGCATCGGAAACGGCATTGGAGACTTCTGAATCATGATGGCTGCTATTTTTAATGCCTGCAACCGGGTCAATGGCTTTGTCCGTTGAATTCCAGGGTGAATATCCAATTGCTGGTGGATAATTATTGTGGATAGCAGCATTTATATTCATGACAAACCTTTTTGGGGACCCAAAATTAATTATTTGTTGATATTTAAGTATTATAGGGTCTTTGGTGTTGATTTTCAACCATTGTATGGAAAATATGGCATCCTTCATTTATAGTTTACACTTTCTGTTTATTGTATAGAGTTAAAATTTGGCCAATACTGCATTGTTGAAATTTTTTTACAAAAAAAGTGTAAACTACTTTTGAAGCATTATGAAGGATGCCAAAAATATTTATAAATTGTTTTCTGATGGTTGATATGTTGAAAAATTTAAAAATAAAATTGACATAATTTTATTTTTAAGGTATTTTTGAGGATTCG
>JAOZQY010000273.1 GCA_029931975.1 Bacteroidales bacterium
CTGAAAGAATCCAAAAAAGCCGGATTGCATACCTGTATTGAGACCTGTGGGTTTGTAGCGGAGGCAGATTATGAGAAGATACTTCCCCTGGTAGATATGTTCCTGTTTGATTATAAGGCGGACGGTAGTGAGAAACATCAGTTGCTTACAACACAACCCAATGAACTGATCCTGGAAAACCTGGAATTCCTGAATACCAGTAAAGCAAATATTGTTTTAAGATGTCCAATTGTTCCGGGCGTGAATGATACCACAGCGCATTTCGAAGCCATTACTATGTTGAGCCATGATCTGGATCAAATCACGGAAGTGGAATTGATGCCTTATCATAACTATGGTGAGCACAAGTATGAACAGATCGGATTGTCAGAGCCCGTTCTGGGAATTCCCGCGGCCACTGAAGAACAGGAGGATCAATGGTATGCAGAATTAGCGAAACTGGGTTGTAAGAATTTGAAAAAACAACTATGAACAAAAATCCTGACTGGCAGCGGATCCTTCAGGCAGAGCCCGATCCAAATCAGATGACTTCGATTCTGCAGGAGTTTACCCAAACATACAGAAGTTTTGATCCCGAGGATATTGAGATGCGGGAAGCAGCCTGCATCCGGGTTCAAAGTAAGGGTCGTGTCCGGCCAGTTGAGGATGGTGATCTTTTTGCAGGCCGGATGATCCAAATGCCCATCGGATTTATCCCCCAGTCCAAAGGAACAGGAATGGGTTATTGCATCCATCCTGATATTGACAGCTTACTTCTGAAAGATTCGGATCTGACTTTCGAAAGCAGGAAAATCCTTCAGGAATTATTAGAATTCTGGCAGAGGGAGGGAACGGTATATAAGTCGAGGCGAAAGATGCCGGATGTAGTTGCCAGGGTTGTCCCCAGCGAACTTTACTACCTCGAATCGGGTATTGCTTTCGTGCTCTATCGCATGTCGGGGATCCAGCTTAATTACAGAAAGCTTTTAAAACTTGGGGTTCCCGGACTCAGAGCTGAAGTGATAAAATACAAATCTGTTGTTCAGGAAGGGTCAAAAGCATTCCGCTTATATGCTGCCATGGAACATGTATTGGAGACCTTCTCAGAACTGGCTGCTTTCTACGCTTTGCAGCTAAGGGAGCAGGCCCGGCTAATGTGCGAGAAAAATCGCAAAGCGGAGCTGGAAGACATGTCTCAGGTGCTTACAAACATTGCTTACAAAAGACCTGCTACCTTCAGGGAGGGGCTGCAGCTGATGTATCTCTACAACATTTTTGACAGCACTCGGAATTATGGCCGAATGGATGATGCACTTGCCGAACTATACCATGGCGATCTTAAGACAGAATCAATCGATGAAGAGGAAGGAATCCGGCTTTTAACCAGCATCTGGCAGTTGATGAAATCCCGCGATGAACGGTACGACACGCGACTGATTATCGGAGGCAGGGGACGCAATAACGAAGAAAAGGCCAACCGCGTGGCCATGCTGATCCTGGAAACAACTCGAAGGGTCAAAGAGAACGTTCCCCAGGTTGCACTGCGATTTCATAAAGATCAGGATCCTTCGCTTTACCAGAAGGGACTGGATCTGCTGGCCTCAGGCAATACCTACCCCATGCTTTACAATGATGAAATAAATATTCCTTCTGCCCGGAAAGCTTTCGGGGTTCCAGTCGAAGAAGCAGAACATATCATTCAGTACGGGTGTGGTGAATATGTATTGAATCACCGTAGTGTTGGGACTCCCAGTGGTGTTATTAACCTGTTACAGGCCTTGCTGGTTACCATGAACCGGGGTATTGATCCTGCTACGGGAAAATATCAGGGAATGCCTGTTGAAAGGTACCTGAAGTACAACAATTTCAACACCTTTGAAGATCTTGTTGGTGCTTACAAGGAACAGGTGGAATATCATGTGGGACCCCTTGCACTACAGGAATATCTTGAATATAAACATGCTGCGGATGACAATGCTTATTTGCTCTCGAGCCTGTTAATGGATGATTGCCTGGCCAGGGGAAAGGCCATTTTTGACGGGGGGATCCGGTATCTGGGAGGGACCCTGGAAACTTACGGAAATACCAATACTGCTGATAGTCTTGTAGCCATAAAGGAGTTGGTTTACGATCGGAAAGTTTTCACCCTGGATGCGCTGAATCAGATGCTGAAAGCCAATTTCAAGGGATATGGGAAGGAATTGAAAATGATGATCAACTGCCCAAAGTATGGAAACGATCATGAGGCTGCTGATAAGATGTTTGAATTTGTCCATGATCATATTTGTAAAACTACCAGAGACCAGGCAAAGGAAGTCGGACTCGATTCCTATCTGGTGGTCGTCATTAACAACGATGCAAATACCGTGATGGGCAATTTTACAGCTGCCTCACCCGATGGAAGGAGAGCCTCCCGATATCTGAATCCAGGCAATAATCCGGTTGGTGGTGCTGATAAAAATGGTGTAACAGCCTGCCTGAATTCCCTGGTAAAACCCAAGACGACACTGCACGCTGGTGCAGTGCAGAACATGAAATTCAGCAAGGAGATGCTTACAAAGTACCGAAAAC
>JAOZQY010000274.1 GCA_029931975.1 Bacteroidales bacterium
GGTCAATTCAAGAATCTCTGGCCGCAATATTAAAAAATGGCGGAGATTCGATTTCAATTAATCAGTTTATGAATACTTTGGTTGGAGCAATTATCGATAGTAAGGTTGATTTTAGAGGCTGTAAGAATGCGGATGATTTGAGAATATTCTTTGCTGAGCGGATGAGGTCAAATGAGAAGAATCTGAATACTGAGTCTACAGCAAGTTTACCCTAATCCTAAAATAGTATATCTTTTTGAAAAGAAAATATGGATAGGATATTTATCATGATCAACAAAGGGGTCTGTTCATGAGAAAGTTTGCCATTTACATTATATTTGGGCTTACATTTAGTATTGCACTGGCGGGCACAATATCTGCCCAGGTAATAACACTGCAAAATTTGTCAGGAAATTTACTTGTCCTACAGGTAGATAGTGAACCTGTTAGTGTTGCTCCCAAATTTGTAGCTATCATCATTGACAATAGCCAGAGCCTCGCCTCTGATTTCGATAAAATTAAAGAGGTTGTAACAGATGAGATAGAAAGCTTATCGGAAACAGACAGGGCAATCCTTATTCCTATAGTTGGCACACTCTCTCTGGCCTTTGAACTGGCTGCTGTTGAAGAAATGAATGCCTATATTGACAGTATTGCTACAGGTGGATGGAGTGATCTGTTGACAGCAATTCAATTGGCTAATGCTGAATTGGATAATATTGAGGGCAGCTTTGAGCGCTCTATAACAATTATTAGTGATGGGAAAGTCGAATCTTCACAGCAGTGGTACTATCCACCTGTAAAGGATGAGATGTCTGAGAAAGAGTTTTCAGCTATTCAACAGGCTCAAGCAGCGACCATTTTCCCGAGTGGAGGGATTCCATCCTATCCAATAAAAGTGGCAGACATTCCGGGGATTGAGATCGACCCTCTGATGAAGCAATTGATCGCCCATATCGTTGATTTGACGTATTCAATCACTGGGATTGTGAGAGGTTTTGAAGAAAAAGCAGGAGTTCAGGATACAACGGCTACCCCCATCCAGGGGATCAAAATCGAATTGTTTACAGACCCTAATGGCGATGGAAACCCTGCTGACGGAGAGTCTGTTGATTTTCAACTTGCCGCAGATGATGGACGTATCACATTTGAAAATCTTTCCAGTGGAGCCTACGTGTTAAAAGCGCCGATGCAGACAATGGGCTACGAGCTCCTCAACCAAGAGTTAATTCCGGTTCATACGCGTGATAGAAAAGACACCTATATTGGCTACAAATTTATCAAAGTGAGTTGTGGGCCGGGAGTTGTTGGACTGGTTTTAGTTGTGGTTATTGTTTTGATTGGAGCAGTACTTTATAAGAAAGGGCTTCTTCCAGGCTCAGGCCGAAAACCAAAAAAAGCCAAACTCAAGTTTAAAAATATTTTGGGGGATGAGAAACTTGTTACATTGCGCAAAGATACGGGCAGGCTAAAACTTTATGCAACAAGCGGATTACATATTTGGAATATTGGTTGTGACGATTGTTTTATTACTTTTGATGGTGAAACTGTATGGCTACAAGAAGGGTCAGAGGACCAGAAAGAATTAATATTGAATGTGCCGGTTGAAGTGCTCAGCGAGAAAGTCACCTTAACTGAACTCGAACTACTTTATTCATAAAAGAGGGGAATCTATGGACAAGATAGCCTATTTGTTTAGTAAATATGTTCTTCAGGCCAATCCTTGGAAGTTTTTCTGGTGGGAGGTTGGTGCGTTTCTACTGCTTTGGATTGGGGCCATTATTTATGCGCACGTACGGAATCGTCACGAAGCCCAGAGGGCCAGACTTAAAAAGAGAGTGCATAATGCATCCAGGGTTGTGCGGGGTGTATGGGTGTTTATAGCTCTTCACTTAATTCTGACTATAGCAATTTTTGGCTATTTATTATATGACTGGTTTGGATTGGGAGCGGCGGTCTTGTTTCATCAGTGGGTTTATTTTGTCCCGTATGTGTTTTTTATCGGGTTTGATGGGTTTTTATGGTGGGTATGGTTGAATGAATTTTGATTGAGTTCGTGGTTAAAACAATCATAATTCAAAAGGTCTATTATTAATATAAAGGAGAGGTTAAATGGAAGTCAGCCCGACTTTGTTTGTGGGAATCGGCACATCAGGATACCGGATTATTGAGGAGATCAGGACGCTCATGTTTGAAACCTATGGCGAAGCTGGTCTACCGATTTTCCAGTATATTTCGATTGATACGGAATATAACAGTACGACCGTAAAGGATACAAACGGTAGCTTTTCCAATATCAATTTAAAAGAGTGGGAAAAGATTTTGATGATCCCAATTGGGGGTATGGAAAATCATGTGGAACAAACAAATAGTTTACTTGACCGCCACAACAAACCCCGTCATTATGTGGAATTTACTGAAAAGTGGTTGAAGCAAAATTTCACAAAAGACCTGTCCCCATCTGTATTTCGGGCTGGTGCAGGCAATATCAGGGCCGCTGGCCGTTTTTGTTTGCATGCTAATTGGTTATAATTTTTAATTTACCATTATTATAAAGCTAATTGAGTGGA